>NZ_JWLG01000029.1:203-32524 GCF_000813905.1 Leisingera sp. ANG-M6 | reverse complement strand
TCAGCGCCGCCGGTGAGGGGTGTTCTATGGTTAGCGCCGGAGAGTCGCAACCCCTTTTTTGAAGTTTCTATGACTTTTTGCTTGCGGCGGCAATAAATCAATATTTTTCAAGTAGTTATGACCCAGGAAAAGCTGCGCGCGCGGCGGGGAAACGGGCTTTCAGCGGGCCGGGAGAGAACAGGCAGAACCGCCCTTTGATTGCGCCCCACTAGATGTTGGGGGGTATGACCGCAACATATACAAGCCGGACGGAGTCCAGCGAGTCGGCTGGAATCGAATCCGATGGCGCAAGCGCCGCGATTCCCGGGGTTTTCCCGGTCTGAGGCCAAAAAATCTGCCTCAGACCCTGCACCCCCAAGTGCGTCCCTTGCCGCGCCTCAGTCCCGGCGGCCAGGGAATTGCCGGATTGCGATCCCGCCTGCGGTCAGGCTGCTGCGGACGGAGGCGGCGAGTTCCACTGCCTCGGCTGTATCACCGTGAAGGCAGATGGTGTCGATCGCCGCCGGGATACGCTTGCCGCTCTCGGTGATGATCGCCCCCTCCTGGACCATTTTCAGGATGCGCGGCCCGGCCAGGTCCGGGTCGTGGATCACCGCCCCCGGCTGCGAGCGGTCCACCAGGGTGCCATCGTCATTATAGGCGCGGTCGGCGAAGATCTCGCCGCACCAGTTGCAGCCCAGCTCGCGCACCACCTCTTCCATGGCGGTTGCGGCCAGCACCATGATGATGATGTCTGGGTCCACATCCAGCGCCGCCTCGTAGCAGGCCCGCGCCATTGCCTGATCGACGCAGGCCATATTGGACAGCGCGCCATGCAATTTCAGGTGCCGCACCTGAGTGCCGGCAGCCTGCGCCATGCCCCGGGCGGCGCCCAGCTGATAGCGGATCATATTTGCCAGGGTGCCGTGCGGCACATGCATCCGGCGGCGGCCGAAGCCCTGCAAATCCAGGAACCCCGGGTGGGCACCGATGCCCACCCCATTGTCCCGCGCCAGCGCCATGGTCCGCGCCATCACATCCGGATCGCCCGCGTGAAAGCCGCAGGCGATATTGGCGGAGGAGACGATGCCAAGAAGCGCGGCATCATCGCCCATATTCCAGGGGCCGAAGCTTTCGCCCATGTCGGCGTTCAGGTCGACTGTTTTGGTCATGCGGTTTCTCCCGTCGCATAAGGGTCCGCCTCCGCCGAGACGGCCCCGCTGATCAATTGATAGGACAGCAGGTCCCGGACCGCCGCAGGAGCGCGCACCAGCGGGTGGCAGGCTGCAGGCAGGCCTTTGAGTGATTTTTCGAATTTGGCCTGGATTTCCAGCCCTTCCTCCAGGCTGATCCAGCGAAAGTGCAGCGCAGCGCCGGCTTGGGCCTGTGCCACCATGGGCAAGTCGCAGGGCAGCACGGTGCCGATGCGGGGATAGCCGCCGGTGGTCTGGCACTCACGCAGCAGCACAAAGGGCTTGCCGTCGCCGGTCATCTGCACATCACCGGGCAGGATCACCTCGGACAGGATATTGAGCTGGCCTTCGGCGGCAAACCCTTCCCCTTCCGAAACCATTTCGACTCCCATCCGGTTGGCGCGGCTGCCGCGGCTGAAACCCGTGGCAGCGAAACGGGCGCGGACTTCTTCAGGGAACAAATGACTCTGGAAGCTTTCCATGATCCGCAGTTCGCCGCCCTTGAACCGCTCGTCAGCCGCCAGCACCAGCCCGGTTTCACTGTTTTGATCCGGGTCCGCTGGCAGCAGGCCGCCGGCTTCTGCCGTCCGGCCCAGCCCGGCCATCACATGCACGGCTCGGGCGCCCAGCAACGGCCCGGTGGCGATGCCGCCGCCAAGATGCAGGTAGCCGTAGACGCCCGAGCGGGCAGCACCAATGGTCAGGCGCTGGCCAGCCTCCATCCGGTGCGAGGCATTCCAGGCCAGTGCTTCGCCATCCAGCGCCGCCGCCATCGGCGCGCCGGTCAGGGCAATGCGCAAGGGGCCGGTGGCCTCAAACTCGCCGCCCATGCCGCCCATTTCCAGCGCCGCCAGACCCGGATCCTGCCGCAAGAGCGCCGCGCCTTCGGCCAGCGCCAGGGTGTCAGCGGCACCGCCCTGGGATATCCCCTGCCCCAGCAGTCCGGGGCGGCCCATGTCCTGCACCGATGCAGCCGGGCCGATGCGGAGAATTTTCAGGCCGCTCATGCTTGGATCTCCTGCGCTGCCGCTCCGCCGCGCAGCGGGTCAGCGTCACAGAGCTTCAGGAACTCCGTCTTGGACACCGGTTCAAACTGCATCTCGTCACCGGGGCGCAAGGCAAAGGGCTGCTCTGCACCCGGCTGGAACAGTGTCATCCCGGTCTGGCCGACATGGCGCCAGCCTGTTGGCGCCGGGTTGGAAAACAGCACGAACTGGCGGATCGCCTGCACCAGCGCACCACGTGGCACCATCGGGGTCAGTTCTGTCTGCCGCGGCAGATCCCATTCCGGCCCCAGGGAGCCGAGGTAGGGCTGGCCGGGCGCAAAGCCGATGGTCAGCACCCGCACCCGCGCCGCACTCAGACTGTCAATGGCTTGCGCTTCGCTCATCCCCGCGGCATCCGCAGCCTCCCCCAGCTGCGGCGCCAGATCGGTGCCGTAAACGGTGGGCACCCGCCAGAACCGGCGCCCTACCGGCAGCGGCGCTTGCAGCCAGTCCTGCACTGCAAGCAGCTCCTGCAGCGCCGCCTCCAGCCTCTCGTGCGGCAGCAGTGACGGTTCAAACCGGACAAAGACCGAAGCCAGCGAGGCCATGGTCTCCACCACGCCCTCCAGCTTCAGCGCCTCAACCGCAGTACGGAAAGCCAGCGCCGCCCGGTTGGAGGCTTCATTCAGGCTGCCGCCGAAGCTGACCAGAATGCCGCTCAGCCCAGCCCGCCGGATCAGCGGATATGCAGCCGCATCCTGGCTGTCCATGTATACACCCCGTCATTTTTGCGGCCAGCGTTGCGGCACCGGCGGGGCGTGTCAACACGTCAATTCAGGTAACTCCGCGGGGTATCCGGGAACCGGCCTCAATCAGCAGCCTCAGAAGTCATCCCAGCCCTGCGCCGCGGGCAGCGCCTCTGGCGCAGGTGCCGGTGCCGGGCGCTGGAAGGCGATCACATCTGCCGCCGGGGCCGCAGCCCCGCAACCGCTGAACTTGGACACTTCGCGGGTCAGCTGGCTGGCATCGGACGACAGCTGATGGCTGGCGGCAGAGGTCTCTTCCACCATCGCCGCGTTTTGCTGGGTCACCTGATCCAACTGCGAAACGCCCAGGTTGATCTCGCTCAGAGAGGTGGCCTGCTCCTTGGCGCCGGTGGCAATGCCGCTTATGTGGCTGGAGATGGTGCCGACGCTGCCGATGATCTGCTTCAGCTCCGCACCGGTGCGGCCCACCAGGTCAACCCCGCTGGCCACCTGCTGCTTGCTTTCGCTGATCAGCTGCTTGATCTCGCCTGCTGCCCCGGCAGAGCGCTGCGCCAGCGCCCGCACCTCGGAGGCCACAACCGCGAACCCGCGACCCGCATCGCCGGCCCGCGCTGCCTCAACACCCGCGTTAAGCGCCAGCAGGTTGGTCTGAAAAGCGATGTCATCGATCATGCCGATGATCTTGGCGATCTCCTCCGAGGAATTCTCGATCTGCGACATCGCCGCCACCGCGTCCTCGACCACCCGTCCGCTGCGCTCCGCCGCGGTCTTGGCCTCGCTGACGATGCCTTCCACCTTCTCTGCGCCCTCGGCCGCGGAATGCACGGTAGAGGTCAGCTCCTCGATGGCCGCCGCGGTTTCCTCAAGCGTTGCCGCCTGGCTTTCGGTGCGCTGCGACAGGTCGCTGGCCGAACGCGAGATCTCATCCGCCGTGCGCCCCACCGCATCCGATACTTGGGTAACAGCACCAAGTGCCGTTTGCAGCTGCTCAGCTGACCGGTTGAACGCCTCGCCCAGTGCCGCAATATCCGCCTGCTCTGACAATGTGACCCGGACTCCCAGGTCGCCCTGGCTCATCGCGTCCAGCCCGCGCGCGATTTCCTGCAGTCCGCGGCGGCGCACAGTTACTTCTGTTGCGACTTTCACCACCTGCACAACGGTGCCATCCGGCCCTGTAACCGGCGCATATGTTGCCTGAATCCAGATGGTCTCCCCGGTCTTTGTCACCCGCGGAAACTGATCGGTGAACACCCGGCCCGACGCCAGTTCCTGCCAAAACGCCTTATATTCCGCGCTGGCTGCAAGATCAGGCGCGACGAACATCGCGTGATGCTTGCCCGCAATTTCTTCCAGACTGTAACCCATCGCAGCCAGGAAATTGGCGTTTGCGGTCAAAATGGTGCCGTCCGGCTTAAACTGGATCGTGGCCTGGGTGCGGTCGACCATTCCGCCAATGATTTCGGCGCTGCTGGCCTGTTCTGCGGGCTTGGCCGGCTTGGATCTGAAAAACATTCTACCTCTCTGCACGTTCCTGATTCTAAAGGGAGTCGCGCAAAGCTAGCGTCAAACCGAGAGAAAATTCTTAACCCCGGCAGGTTTGCCTCTGCCGCCCCTTGCAGGCCCGGAACGGCCCTGACCGCTCCCCTTTGCAGCACCGCGCAACGCCTTGGCTGCAGCCTCCGTGAGGACAGCATCAAAAAGCACGCCGCAACCACCCTGAGTTGTGCGTATTTGCAATTTGATAACCAGGGTCAGCTCTCATGGCCCCAATCAGAACAGAAGACCGCAGAACAGCCGCCTCACTGTTGGCATGCGCTCATCCTCAAGAACAACCTTAGATTGCATTTTTCTTGATATGGCGGACTGAAACTGTAACGTGATCAGGCAATCAGCCCGCGGCAAACCATCGCTTTTGCCGGGTTTCTGGCATCTGCATCGAAAAAGGGACCGCAACAGATATGACATTTGCCCCCCAAACCCGCGCCCATCAGCAGCCGCTCTGGCCCCTTTCGACTGAACAGCGCGCCCATTTTGCTGCAGCCTTTATGGTAGCCGCCGGGTTTCTGTTCGACTACCTGACACCGCTGGGGGTAGCGGCCGGGCTGATCTATGCCGGGGTTGTCCTCTGCACCATCTGGGCAGAAAAACCCGAAACCGCCTATGTCTATGCAGCAGCGGCAACCGCACTGACATTGCTTGGCTATGTGCTGTTTCACCGTGCAGGCATCAACGAATGGGTCGTTCTGACCAACAGAGGGCTGACAGTTCTGGCGCTTTGGGCCTTTGCCTATGTCGTCTGCCGCCAAAAAACCGCTCTGATTTCCCTGGAACGCAAACAGACTGAGCTCACGGCGATACACGACAACAGTATCGAAGGGATGATCACCATCGACACCCAGGGCAGAATTCAGGACTTCAACCGCGCCAGCCAGAAGATCTTCGGCTACAGTGCTGCGGAGGTGGCAGGCAAGAACATCAGCATGCTGATGCCATCCCCCCACCGGGCGGGACACGACGGCGACATCAGCACCTATTTCAAAACCGCGCAGCCAAAATTCATCGGCGCCGCCCGCGAGGTGCAGGGCCAGCGCAAGGACGGCAGCATCTTCCCGCTCACGGTATCCGTAAGCGAGGTCCGGGTGGGTAATCACATCCTGTTCAGCGGCATTGTCCGCGACATCACCGAACAGAAGCGCAAAGAGGCGGAGCGGGAAAAATTTATTGAGGACTTTTCCCGGTCAAACCGGGACCTGGATGAGTTTGCCTATGTGGCCTCGCACGATCTGCGGGCACCATTGCGGGTGATCGACAATGCCTCCACTTGGCTGGAGGAGGATCTGGCGGAAACCCTGGACGAGGACAGCCGCGAAAACCTGCAGCTGCTCCGCTCCCGGGTGTCACGGATGGACCGGCTGCTCGACGACCTGCTCGAATACTCCCGGATCGGGCGCAAGACCGACCACCGGTACCAGCAGCTGATGCCGGGGTCTGAGCTGATGCAGGAGGTGCTGCTGCTGGTTGACCAGCCGGAGGGTTTCACGATCCGCATAGACCCCGCATTCGAGGGCATCCAGCTGGTGAACATGCCCCTGAAACAGATCTTTGCCAACCTCATCTCCAACGCGATCAAGCACAGTGAATCCGGCACCGGCGCCGTGGATGTGACGCTGCAGGATGCGGGCGGCCACTGGGTTTTCTCAGTGGCTGACGACGGTCCCGGCATCGAAGCAAAATACCATGAGCAGATCTTCAAGATGTTCCAGACCCTGCAGTCGCGGGACAAGGTGGAGGGCAGCGGCATGGGCCTCTCCATTGTTCAGAAACATGTGCAGCAGGCGGGCGGCACGATCTCCGTGCAGTCCGCTTTGGGGGAGGGGTGCACATTCCGCTTCACCTGGCCCAAGCAGCGGCCCGCCGCAACGGAGGGCAACTGACATGCAGGGCTGTACCGGCGCTCCCCCCCTCCAGAAAGAGCTGAAGATCCTGCTGGTGGATGACGATGACGGCGATGCCAAGGCGGTGCGGCGCGCCTTCCGCAAAGCCAACATCGCAAATGAGATCACCCGGGCCGTTGACGGCATCGCCGCGCTGGACATCCTCCGCGGCACCGGCGGAAAGGCCCCACTCACACCGCCCTATGTGCTGCTGGCCGACATCAACATGCCGCGGATGAACGGTATCGAGCTTGTCAGGGAGCTGCGCAATGACCCGGAATTGCACAGTTCGGTGGTGTTCTTTCTGACCACGTCCAGCGATCAGCAGGACATTGCAGCAGCCTACAACCTGAATGCCGCGGGCTATATCGCCAAGGAAACCGCCGGGCGCGATTTCCTGCAGCTTGTCAACATGATGGACCGTTACTGGCGGATCATCGAACCGCCTGCACCGGAACACTAACCGCCGGGTGCACGGCCTCTGCTCCTGGACTTGCCCGCACTTTCCTGCGCCAGCTCCTTGGCCCAGCCGGCAGCCGCCGCGCAGGCCGCCTCCAGATTGTGCTCCTGCCCGAACCCGGTCACCGTCTTGCGCGGCTTCAGATCGTGGTCGCCATCCTCCAGCCAGCACAGGCTGATTGCAGGCGGCAGCGCGTAGCCCGCCACGTCTTCCCGGGTGCCGAAGGGATCGCGGCTGCCCTGACAGACCAGCGCAGGCGTTTTCAGCGTCTCCAGATGCGCTGTCCGCAACCGCTCAGGCTTGCCCGATGGATGAAACGGGTAGCCAAGGCAAAGAAGGCCGCAGATGCACCCTTCAGAAAAGAGCCCGTCAGCAACCAGGCTCGCCACCCGGCCTCCCATGGATTTGCCGCCGATGATCAGCGGGCCCTCGCAGGCGAAACGGCTGACCGCGCCGGTAAACTCCGCCTGCAGCAGGTCCACCTTCGGCGGCGGCCGTTTCACCCCGCCGCTGCGCCGCGCCGCCATATAGGCAAATTCAAACCGCGCCACCCGCAGCCCCCGGCTTGCAAGGCCCGAAGCGATTGCCGCCATGAACGGAGTATCCATCGGCGCCCCCGCGCCATGTGCCAGCAGGACGGTCGGGCAGCCATCGCCGCCGCCGTCCAGAAGAAAATCAATATCCGCCAAACCCGTGCTCCCCGATACCGCCCGGACGGGAGGTTAGCAGCTTGCCGCAGGCGCGGCATCCCCTGCGGCAGTTTCACTCCGGACCGCCGCCCCGGGACCCTGGCCCTGCGTCAAGCAGAGTGCTTCCTGACGTCACCGCCTTCGCCGCAGGCAATCCGCCGCATTTCCTCCTGGCTCATCGGAGTCCCGAAATAGAACCCCTGGACAGAGGCGCATTTCTCCGCCTGCAGGAAATGCAGCTCATCCTGGTCTTCCACCCCTTCGGCCAGAACCGGGATGTTCAGGGCGGATCCCAGCAGCAGCGTGGAGCGGACAATGGCCGCGCTCTGCGCGTTCCGGTGCACGCCCTTCACAAAACTCTGGTCGATCTTGATCTTGTCGAACGGAAAGGTTTGCAGGGTGGCCAGCGAGGAATAGCCGGTGCCGAAATCATCCATCGCAATGCGGACGCCGTAGTCTTTCAGCTGATGCATGACCTTCAGGGTATGCGCCTGATCGTCGATGATGCTGGACTCGGTGATTTCCAGCTCCAGCCGCTCCGGCGACAGACCGGTTTCCAGCAGGATGTCCATCACGTCCTCGACAAAGGACGGCTGCACCAGCTGCTGCGGCGCCACGTTGACCGCAACCTGAAACGGCCGTTCCCATGTTGCCGCCTCCTTGCAGGCTTCCCGCAGGACCCAATGGCCGATCTCGCGGATCAGGCCGGTTTCCTCAGCCACCGGGATGAACTCGCTCGGACCGACACGGCCGCGGTTGGGATGGTTCCAGCGCAGCAGCACCTCAAAGCCAACCGGCTCCAGGCTCGTGATGTCGTTCTGCAGCTGGTAGGCCAGCTCGAACTGCCCGCCGGCGCAAGCCAGCCGCAGATCGTGGACCAGCTGCAGCTTTTCCCGGCTCTGGCGGTCCATGTCCTCGCTGAACTGGCAGATCGCGCCAGACGGATCTGATTTGGCCCGGTACATCGCCAGATCGGATTTGTGCAGCAGCTCCAGCGGATCGCGCCCTTCCTTCAGGCTGGTGGCCACCCCGATGGCCGCCCCCACCCGGACCGAAACATCCGCCAGGTCGATCGGCTCGATGACCGAGGCGTGCAACCGTTCGGCAAAGGCCAGCACCTGCTCGATCCGCCGGAACCCCTGTTTGACCGCAACAAACTCATCGCCCCCAACCCGCGCGATATACTCATCCGGCCCCTGCTGCCGGGTCAGCCGCAGGGCCACAGCCTGCAGCACCTGGTCGCCAACCGCGTGGCCATGCAGGTCGTTCACCTCCTTGAACAGGTTCAGGTCGATGGTCAGCACCGCCGCGCGTTCGGTCTCGTCCTTCTGCAGGCGCTCCGCCAGATCGGCGAGGAACTGCGTCAGCCACATCCGGTTGGGCATTCCGGTCAGCGGATCGTGCAGGGCCGCATGCGCCAGTTTCCGCCGCGCTTCGCTCTCAACATTGGTCTCGATGCTGGCAGAGGCGAAGCCAACCAGCAGGATCAGCCCCATCACCCCGAAAATCAGCATCCCCATTACCGCATCCGAAATGACTTCCTCAGGCACATCCACCAGCGGGCTGAGCCGGACATTGATGGCGCTCATGCCGGTGAAATGCATGCCGCAGATGGCCCCCACCAGCAGCACCGTTGCCAGCACCCAGTTCCGCCTGCCCAGCCCCGGCCGGGCGGCGAAGATGTAGCCCCAGGCGCCCAATCCCATGCCTATTGCAAGCGACAGTGCCCGGTAGCCAGGTTCCCACTGCAGCTCGCCCGGGATCAAATAGGCCTGCATGCCCGTGTAATGCATCACGGAAACCGCCAGCCCGAACACCGCCCCGGCCAGCAGCGCCGCATGGCGCCCGGTACCAAAGGCCAGCACCGTGTTGGCCGCCAGCACCCCCAGCACCCCTGCCAGCAGCGACAGGCCGGTCACCAGCGGCTCATAGCCGTGCTCAAACCCAGGCTCATATGCCAGCATCGCAATGAAATGCGTCGACCAGATCGTTGCCCCGGCGATCATGCTCGACAGGCCCAGCTGCACCAGCCGCCGCCGCTCCCGCGCGCCATTCAGCCGGTTGGTCAGGCGCACGCTCAGGCAGACCCCGGTGACACAGACCAGGGCCGCGACGGCCACAAGCACATAGTTGTGCTGCTGCGTTAGGCAATCCAGAATACGGTACATCGGTTTCTCCAGGGCCGGCTTACACTGCAACAGCCAGAATTCCGCCGAAACCTTAAGGAATGGCGAAATCGGCGGCGCCGGCAGTGCCGCCAGCCTCCTGCATTTATTGCAAATACCAGGCTATTGCCTGCCTGCGCCCGCCGCCGGTCCGCGCACTCAGCTGCAGATACGGCCTCCGCGCAGCTGCGCACAACTGGCCCACCTGCCCTGCCTGCCGGCAAAAACCGATTGAAATTCTTGCGTTCCAGGCCTCAAGTGGGCGACAGGACACCAGCCGCTGCCAGGGAGGCGCAGCGGCCTGCGTCCGCGACCGGAGACAGGTAGAATGGACTCTAAACAGCTGATTGCCTGCCCCACCTGCGACGTGCTGCACCGCGACCAGGACGTGCCTGCCCATTCCGTGGCCCGCTGCGCCCGCTGCGGCACGGTGCTGGCGGCGCCGAAGTCCGGCGCCATGACCCGGATTGCGATGCTGTCGCTGACCGCGCTGATCCTGCTGGCCGCCGCGGCGGTCTTTCCGTTTCTGGAGCTGAGCGCCCAGGGTCTGTCGCATCAGGCGTCGGTTCTGGACGCAGTGCTGGCCTTTTCACAAGGCCCGATGGCGCCCCTGTCGCTGGCAACCGGCTTGCTGATCGTGCTGCTGCCCGCCGCACGCTACGGCGCGCTTGTCTATACCCTGGCGCCGATGGCCCTGGGCTGGCGCCCCGCCCCGCACGCCTTTACCGCCTACCGCTGGGCCGAACGGCTGAAACCCTGGGCAATGGCGGAGATTTTCATCATCGGTGTGGCCGTCGCACTGGTCAAAGTCTCCGGCCTGGCACGGGTCGGGCTGGGTCCGGCCTTCTGGGCTTTTGCCGCCCTTCTGGTGGTGACCATCCTGACCGACAACGCAATTTGCAGGCTGACCGTATGGAAGACCCTCAGAACCCGCAGCGTTTCCTGACCGCAGCGGCGGCGGGGCTGGCCGGCTGCCGCGCCTGCGGCGCCGCCAACCCGGGTCGCGCACAGGCCTGCGCCTGCTGCGGCAGCCCGCTGCATCCCGCCGCCCGGGACAGCCTGCAGCGGGTCTGGGCCTGGCTGGCCGCCGGGCTGATCGCCTATGTGCCCGCCAATACCTACCCGATGCTGCGCACCACCGCGTTTGGCCGCACCTCCGAGAACACCCTGATCGGCGGCATCGCCGAACTGTTCAGCCACGGCTCCTATGCCGTGGCGCTGATTGTGTTCCTGGCCTCCATTGTGATCCCGGTCGCCAAATTCCTGGCCATCGGTTACCTCGCAGTCTCGGTCCGCAGGCCCGCGGCCCTTGGCAGCCACGGCCGCCTGGTGCTTTATGAGGTGGTTGAATTTATCGGGCGGTGGTCGATGATTGACGTCTTTGTGGTGGCCATCCTGACCGCCCTGGTGCAGCTGGATTTTGCCGCTGCCATCGCCCCCGGCATGGCGGCGGTCAGTTTTGCAATATCGGTTGCCTTCACCATGCTGGCCGCCCAGAGTTTTGATCCGCGCCTGATCTGGGCTGCGGAAAGCGAGAATTTGAATGACCACGCCTGATCCCGCCCCGATGCAAGTCTCCGCCCGGCGCCCCTCACCCTGGCGCAACCTGTCGCTGGTCTGGCTGGTGCCTCTGGCCGCCCTGCTGGTGTCGCTGGGGGTAGCCTGGCAGGCCTATTCCGACCGCGGTGTGCTGATTTCCATCAGCTTCGAAAACGCCTCCGGCATTGCCGCCAATGAAACCACGGTGCGCTACCGCGACGTGGTGATCGGCCGGGTTGAGAAGGTTGGCTTTTCCAGCGATCTCAGCAAGGTCTCCGTGCAGGCCCGCATCGACAAGGATGTCGCCCCCTATCTGGATGCAGATGCTGCCTTCTGGGTGGTCCGCCCGGAAGTCTCGGCGCGCGGCATCTCCGGCCTCAGCACCGTGCTGTCGGGCGTCTACATCGAAGGCAGCTGGGATCAGGACCCCGGCCTCCCGCAGACCGTATTCGAGGGCGCTGACCGGGCGCCGCTGGCGCAGCCAGGACGCGGCGGGCGGCGGATCACCCTGCGCACCGATGACGGGCGGATGGTGTCCGAAGGCGCACCGGTGCTGTTCCGCGGCATTGAGGTTGGGCGGCTGGAACAGCCGCGCCTGACGGTCAGCGGCGACAGCATCGTCGTCGATGCCTTCATCGAGGCGCCGCATGACCGCCGCATCAACTCCGCCACCCGGTTCTGGGACAGCTCCGGCTTCTCAGTCTCGATTGGCCCCAGCGGCTTGTCGCTGGACGTGGACAGCATCGCCTCGCTGGTGGCCGGCGGCATCGAATTCGGCTCTGTGTTCGACGGCGGCAATCCGGTCGGCCCCGGCACCGTCTTCGACATCCACGCAGACGAGGCCGCGGCCCGCCGCACCGCTTTTGCCCGCACCCTGTCCGGCGGCGTCGCCGTCTCGGTCGCCTTTGACGAGTCCGTCGCGGGTCTTGCCAGCGGCGCCGTTGTTCAGCTGCGCGGCGTCAAGGTAGGCGAGGTCAGCAGCCTCAACGCCTCCATACGTGACAGCGGCGAGGCTGAGGTGCAGCTGATCGCCAAGCTGCTGCTGGAACCAGCCCTGATGGGCCTGCCGCGCGGCGCGGGCGAGGCCGAGGCCCTCGATTTCCTGGAACAGGCGGTCGAAAACGGCCTGCGCGCCCGGCTCGCCTCCGCCAGCCTTTTCAGCTCTGAGCTGATCGTCGAGCTGGTCACCCTGGAAGACGCCGCACCAGCGGATTTTGCCCGCAATGCCGAACCGTTCCCGCAGCTGCCCAGTGCGCCGTCGAACCTGCCGGATTTCACTGCCACCGCCGAAGGCATGCTGGACCGCATCAACGCGCTGCCGGTCGAGGAGCTGATGGCCCAGACCATCGCCACCCTCTCCAGCATTGAAAATCTGGCCGCCGCTGACAGCACCCGGCAGGCGCCCGCCGCCGCCCTGGCGCTGCTGGAAGACACCCGCGCGCTGGTCACCGATCCCGGAACCCGCGCCCTCCCGGGCGAGCTGCAGGCAGCGGTGGCCGATATGCGCGCCCTTCTGGCAGAGCTGCAGCAGGGCCGCGCCGCTGCCAATCTCGCGTCGGCGCTGGAAAAGGGCAGCGAAGCCGCGGCCGGCATTGCCGATGCCGCAGAGGATCTGCCCGCGCTGATCACCGCCTTCAACGCCCTGGCGGCCAAGGCCAATTCGCTGGAAACCGAAGAGCTGATCCGCTCTGCCCGCCAGCTGATGATCAGCGCCGACGCGCTGATCGGCACTGAGGACGCCCGCGCCCTGCCCCCGGCCCTGACCAGCGCGCTGGAGGAGATGCAGGCCACGCTGGAGGAACTGCGCCAGGGCGGGCTGGTGGAAAACGCCAATGCCACCATGGCCTCTGCCCGCGGGGCCGCCGACACAGTGGCCGCCGCTGCCGAAGGCCTGCCTGCGCTCTCGGCCCGGCTGGAGCGCCTTGTGGCCCAGTCCGAAGCGCTGATCGCCTCCTACGGCGCCCGCTCCAGCTTCAACTCCGAAACCTTGGACGCGCTGCGCGAGATCAGAACCGCCGCCCGCGCGGTTTCGCAGCTGGCGCGCAAGATCGAACGCGACCCGAATTCCCTGCTGTTTGGAAGATAAGATGATTAAACGCCTGCCTTTGCTGATCCCTCTTGCCCTGCTGGCGGCCTGCGCCGGCGGCAACGATCCCCGATATCTGATTTCCTCCGCCCCCGGCGAAACCGTCGCCAATCTGCGCGCGCGCTCGATCGAGGTTCGGCTGGTTTCACTCCCCTCCTACGCTGCGGCCTCTGACATTGTCGCCGAAGGCGAAGGCGGCGCGCTGTTTGCGCTGGATGGCGCGCAATGGGCGGATGACCCGGCCCGCGGCATGACCGCAGCCCTGGCCCGCGGCCTCAGCGAGCGCACCGGCGCCGCTGCCGCGATGGAGCCCTGGCCGCTGAACACCGGCCCGGACGTGCGCCTGGATGTGCGGGTGGATCAGGCCTATGCCCGCGCCGACGGGTTGTTTGAGCTTTCCGGCCAATTCGCCGTTTCCTCGCCCGAAGGCACCGTGCGGGAATTCGTGCAGCGCTTCGATATCGCCACGCCGGTCAGCGGCGAAGGTGCCGCCGCCACCGCTGATGCGCTGTCCCTTGCACTGGCAGAGCTGGCCCGGCAAATATCCCGGGCCATGTAGCAGCGCAATTCAAAGGGCGGAGAGCCTGCCAGCCGCGCTGCTTTCAGGCTGAAAACCCGATCATTTTCCTGTGCCGCTTCTCAATCCCCCAGCAGGACTTAAGCTGGGCAATGCAGATGCGGGCAAGCTGCAGCAGCTTGGCGTATTGCGTCTTGGCCTTCTTCGCGATTTTCAGCAGCTCATCATCACGCACTTCGGTGAATTTGCGTTCAAAAGCCTCCTTGGTTTCGTTGAGAACCGCAAACTGCACTTCGTACTCGACATAGGCATTGTCTGTTTTCGACAGCATCTTTAGCGCCTCTTTGGCAAACTTGTGGACCTCAGGGTCTGCATGGCCGTAGCAGTCGCTATAAATCTCCTGCATCCGTTCCTTGACCGCCCTTAACCTCTGAGCGTTGCGGTTGAAGATCTTGCTGTAATCGGGCACTGGCCAGACCACCCGCCCGCGCTTGCTGATTGCGCTTTTGGTCTCGGATTCGATGCGGCCGATCTCGATGATATGGCCATAGAAAGCCGCGGACTGCTTGCTGAACAAATCCATCGTCTTCTTGGCCTGTGCGATCAGGGCCTGGCGTTTTCTGATCTCGGAGGCAGGCAGCTGGTCAAAGCGGTGATGCAGAAAGTCCGCATCGCACAGCGGATCGACCACACCGGCATAAACCGTGTCCAGCCGCTCGCCCGCCGCCAGCATTTCGTCATGCAGCACGCGGATGGAATAGGCCTTGTGCCCGGATGCCAGAACAAGACCCGCCTTCACGGTCTTGCGGGCCTTCATGTAGTGCTTGTCAACCTCCCGGCGCTCCGGCAGCAGGTCCGGCAGCGGCCACGTCACCGCCTTGCGGCCCAGCCCCAGCGCCGCCAGGGTATCGGTCCCGGCAATGCCGCTGGCCTTCAGGCGGGCTTTCTTCTGGAACGCCTTGACCGCTCCTTCCGTCTTTCTGCCGAACTTGCCATCGGTTTTCAGCGCGGGTTTTGCACCGGCAGTGTTCAAGGCGCGCTGCAGCGCCTTGACCTGGGGCCCCTTGGACCCGTTCTTCAGCGTGCTCATGGCCGGAACTCCCAGTAAACATCCCGTCCGCGGCGCAGCTGGCCCCTGACATCGTGCCGTTCAAGCCCGATATCCTTCAGCAGCCGGGCATCAAGCTGTTCCAGATGCGCAATGTCCCGCCGCAGCTTCCATTCGCGGATCACCCGATTGCGCAGGCGCGCCCACAGGCCCGTCCGTCCCGGTGCCCGGGTCCCCGAAGTGCCGCCCGGAAGCCGCAGGTAATCAGATTGCGTGTAAGTGGTCTGGTAGAGTTTCATGTCTTATCTCCCTTGAAGGCCGGAGCGGGCTGCCGCTCCAGTCCGTTTCGTGACCGGTTGAGGTCTCAGCCCGCCGCAGCGGCGGCATGGCGGCCGGCCGTGCAGACGTGTTCGACATGGCGGTGATCGGTGCCGCAGCAGCCGCCGACGACAGTCAGATTTGGCAGCAGATGCGCCAGATCCCGGTGCAGCGCGCCGAACTCCTGCGGATCGCCGTCATCCAGCTCCTCCGCCTCGTCCAGCTCGGCATGCGACAGCCGCGACGCATTGGCCCGCAGGCCGCGGATGCGGGCGGTCCACTTGCCGCCCTCGGCCAGCACCCCGGTGAAATGGTCAGGATGCGCGCAGTTGATCATGAAATACGCAGCCGCCCCGCCAGTCTCTGCATCGACTTGTTCGACGGCGCCGCGCAGGCTCTGGCCCGAGGGCAGCCGGCCATCGGTTTCCACCGTGAAGGAGATCACCGCCGGAATTGCGGCGCTGCGGGCCGCTTGGACGATGCCGATGGCTTCCTCCGCATAGGTCATGGTGATGGCAGAGACCATGTCGGCACCCATTGCGGCGAACCATTCAACCTGCGTCTGGTGATAGGCTTCCGCCTCCTCCGCGGTCAGGATTTCGCTGGGCGCATAGCCATCGCTGTGCGGCCCGATCACCCCGTTGATGACAAAGGGCGACTGCGGCGTCTCCAACGCGTCGCGCAGATCCCGCAGGGTTGCGACCGCAGTACGGTGAACTGCCTCCAGCTGCTCCCTGCCAACTCCCAGTTCCGCCGCCCACCGCGGACTGGCGCGCCAGGTCGGCGTGTCCATCACAAAGCCGCGGCGGTTGCGGACCGCCAGGTCGGCAAACCCGCGCATGTAGCGGGCAATAGCCTCCCTGCCCTCGCGGGTCTCCAGCGCCATGAAGGCGGCAAACAGCGGCAGGCTGATCCCCTCATGGAACACCAGCGTGGTTTCCAGCCCGCCATCGGCGATCATTTGCTGGCCATTCAATTGCGGCAGCGCGTCACGGTATTTCATCTGCTTTCTCCAATGCTGCAGCCCGGGTGCGGGCAATGTCGTGCAGCATCTGGATAGGCGGCGGCGCGGGCTCAGACTTGCGCAGGATCTGAGCTTTTCCTGAGAAACCCTGAGCCTTCGCGCTAAGTACTTGCCTGCAAAGCCAGTCCGGAACCGGGAAACAGCATGAAATTCACCTTCAATGATTGCGAGCTCGACACCGGCCTGTTTCAGATTTCGCGCGGCGGGGTCCGGCAAAGCCTGACACCGCAGACCCTGCAGCTGCTGGAATACCTGATCCGCAACCGGGACCGGGTGGTGCTGAAGGACGATCTGGCCGGCGCGGTCTGGGACGGCCGCTTCATCACCGATGCCACCCTGTCAACCGCGATCAAGGAAGCCCGCCAGGCCGTCGGCGACAATGGCCGCGACCAGCACACCATCCGCACTATTCACGGCAAGGGCTTCCGGTTTGTGGCGCCGGTTGCGGAACCTGCCAGGGCCGCCCATCCTGCCGCCCGCAGCGGCCAGACTGTTCTGGCGGTGCTGCCGTTCCGCTGCCTGGGCAGCGGCGAGGACAACGCCTTTGTCGGCGAATGCCTGACCGAGGACACCATCGCCAGCCTGTCCCGGTTCCGCGAGTTCACCTTGCTGTCGCACCGCACAACGGAACAGCTTGCGGCGGATGGTATCTCAAACGCAGAGATGAGCCAGGCACATGGCGTTTCGCATGTTATCGAGGGCAGCGTCCGGCGCTCGGCAGAGCACTTGCGGGTGACGGTTCAGGTGACCGAAGCCGCCAGCGGCCATCTGGCCGCAACCGAGCAATTCGACCGCGGCGGCGGCACCGGCGGCCTCTTCGATATCCTCGAGGACATCGCGCGGCTGATTGCCGGGCGCCTCGGCAGCCGCCATGGCGAAATGGCGGAGCAGATCGCCCAGGCCGCACCGGCAGGGCGCAGCCGGTCCTGGGACACCCTGCGCCTGATCTCCCGCTTCTACGAATATTACCGCTGCTACGACCCCGCGATCCACGCAGAGGCCCGCGACGGACTGTGCCAGGCACTGGAATCGGACACGGAGTCCGCCGAGGGCTGGGCGGCCTACGCCATGCTGCTGCTGGAAGAATACCGCTATCACATTAACCCGCGTCCGGATACCGACGCGCTGGCGCTCTGCGCGGCAGCGGCGCGCCGGGCGGTGGCCTGCGACAGCCTGAATGCCTTTGCACAGATGACGCTGGCGCTGGCGATCTTCTATCAAAAGGACATTGCAGGCTTCCGGGACGCTGCCGGCCGCGCTCTGGCACTGAACGCCGGCCATTGCGATGTACTGGCAGAAATCGGCTCCTGCTACCTGTTCCTCGGCGAATACGACCGCGCGGTTGAACTCCTGGACCGGGCCATCGACCTCAGCCCGGTGCACCCCGGCTGGTACCACTACGCCCGCTGCTGGCTCTATGCCAGCCAGGGGTTTTTCGAAGCGGCACTGGTCGAGGTGGAGCGGGTCCCGATGCCAGAGTTTTTCTGGTACCAGGCGCATCTGGCGTGGCTGCACGCGGAGCTGGACAACATGCAGGCCGCCGCCCGGGCGGTGGCGCAGATGCGGCAGATGTTCCCCGAGTTCGAGCAGGTGGCGCTTCAGGAACTGGAGCTGACCAACATCAGCGCCGAACACGGCGCGGCGGCAATCAATGGCTGGCGGAAAGCCGGGCTCAACATCGCTACCGGGCCGTCCCTGACCCCGCGCTGAGCACCCCCGGAACCGCAACCGCGCCTGAGGCTGCGACCGCAACCGCCAGCGCCGGATACCCGCCAAGGGCAACCAGCAGGCTGCCCGCACCGCCGCCGAGCGCAAATCCCAGCAGATACCGCGCCATCCCGAATGGCGGCGAGTCCGTGGCTTCCAGATACAGCGGAAAGAACAGGAACAGCCCGAAGGCATTGCACAGGATCATCAGCCCCAGCGCGGTTTCGGAAAAGGCGGCATAAGTCAGACCGCCCGCCAGCGCCGCGATCAGCAGCCCGGCAAGCTGCAGCCAGCGCCGCAGACGGCTGGAGGCCAGGCCCGCAAGAAAAGACCCAAGCGCCGAGAACAGCAGGCTGGCCGCCAGCCAGCCGCTCAGGCTGCGGACACCCAGATCAATGGCATAGAGTTCCAGCAACGCCCAATAGGCACCCATCAAAACAAAAAAGGGAAACAGGCTGATGTCCCGCGCCCAGGCAAAAGCCCGGTAATCCGGGCGGCCTCCTGCTGGCACGGAACGCACCAGAATGGCCAGTTGAAGACCCGCCAAGGCAGCCAGGAACGGCAGCGAATTCAATCCCGCCAGTGCCAGAAAGACCAGCAGCACAAAGGACACCACGCACCCCAGGCTCATACCATACCCGAACACCCGCAGCGCCTTTTGGCTGTGCAGACCAAGGGACAGGGGAACAGACAGCACCACACCCATCGAAACGCCGGCCAGAACAGACCCTGCAACAAGAGAGGCCAGTCCGAAGACCGGAACCGCGGCAGCGCCAATCGTGCAGGCCAGGACGGTCCCGGCGGCGATCCTTGGCCCGGACGGCCGCGGCAAACCCGGCCCGGCCAGGCAGCCGGCCGTCGCAGACAGAAGCAGCAGGCTCGCTACCAGTCCCGCCGCGGTGCTGCTGCCGCCGCTTTTTTGCGACAGCTCCGCCAGCCAGACCGGCATCGTGTTCAGCACGGTCACCGCGTAACCGATCAGCAGGATGGGAATCTTGGTCTCTGGATCGCGCAAATGTCCTGTTGCCCCGGTTCCGTGCCGCATGGCCGGGCAGGCAAACCGCCTGCCAGCCCCAAAGACTATAGCTCCCTGCGCCCTCACCGCCAGAACGGACGCCCGGTCCGGCAGGCGCTTACGGCGCCAGGACGGCCGCGGAAACAAAATCCCACAACCCTTTTTGAACCTTGCGCATGGGCAGTTTGCTCAGCACGCAACGGTAGGCGCTGCCCTCCGCCACCTCGATGATCAGCTGTGCCGTCTCCCCCGGATCGGGCAGGCGGCGCAGGCCGCCTTCGGCAATTCCGCGCTCCAGCACCGCCGTCAGCGCGGCGGCTAGCTGCTCCCGGTTGTCCATGAACATCGCGGCAATGTCGGGCTTGCGAATGGCCTCGCCGGAAATCTCCAGCGTCAGGATCACGGTATCCGGATCCGCCAGGTATTTGGCATAGGCCGCCACAAACTTTTTCAGAACCTTCGGCGCCGGGGCCGGGCCGGCCAGCATCTTCAGAAACGGCGCCAGTTCCAGCCGCTCCAGCGCCGCGATTTCTGCCAGCACGTCATGCTTGCCCGGGAAGTGGTTGTAGAGATTGCCCAGGCTCACCCCGGCCTTCTTCGCAATATCCCGCACTCCGGTCTGGTGATAGCCGTTCTCCAGAAAGCACTCCAGCGCCGCCTCCAGGATCTGCGCCCGGCGCTGTGCAATTGCCTTTTCCCGTTTCGATGCGGCCTTGTCTTCTCCGGCAGGCATTTTTTCGGAACACTCCTTGAACGAACGATCGTTCACTGTATATGCCAGATAACACCGCCCCGCAAGGGGCAGTGATTCTGGTTTCGGCGGGAAAGGCAGCAGATGGCAAACACAACACCCAAGGCTCCGGTGCGGCGCGGCAGGCAATGGCTGTGGCTGGCCGTTTCGGTGGCGGTCCTGGCCGCAGTTGTCCTGCTGCTGTTTGAGACCGAGGACACCGCCGATGTGACCCGCACGGCAGCGCCGCCGCCTGCCCCAGCGGTTTCGGTCATTGCGGTTTCGCCCGGCCCGGCCCGGGCTGTTGTCTCCGCCTACGCCGAGCTGCGCCCGCGCTGGGATGCTGAACTGCGCTCTGCGGTCTCCGGCCGGATCCTAGCGGTACACGGCGGCGCCCTAGCCGGCGCCCGGGCCGCCGAAGGCACGCCGTTGTTTTCCATCGAGAAAACCCGCTATGAAACCGCCGTTGCCGCGGCTGAACTGTCTCTGGAACAGGCCCGGCTTTCGTTGCTTCAGGCCCGGAACAAGGTGACCGTCGCCCAGCGGCAGTTTGCCCGCGACGGCGCCAGCCCGCCCAATGACCTGGCGCTTCACCTGCCGCAGCTGAGGATCGCCGAACGCAACGTGGCCGCCGCCAAGGCGCAGCTGCAGACCGCGCAGCGCGATCTGGCGGATTGCGAGGTGACGGCCCCCTTCTCCGGGTTTGTCACCCGCCGCCTGGCCAGCCTCGGCCAGACCGTAAACGCGGGCGATCCCCTGCTGCAGCTGGCCGACGACCGCCAGTTCGAAATCACCGCCGGGCTGAGCCAGGAGGACTGGAAGCTGCTGCAACAGCCCGTCACCGGCCAGATGGCGGAGCTTTACCACCGCAACGGCCAGCCCCTCGGCCAGGCCCGGATCCGCCAGGGCGGCGGATTCCTCGATCAGAAAACCCGCCAGATGCGCATCTTTCTGGAGGTCACGGACCCGCAGCAGGCGGTGCTCGCGGGCGACTTCCTGCGCGTTGCCCTCCGCGGGCGGGAGCTTTCCAGCACCCTCACCCTGCCCGAAGGCACATTGACCCGGGCCGGGCATATCTGGCTGGTCGACGGCGCCGGCCTCCTGCAGCGCATCACCCCCAGGGTTCTGTTCCGGCACGGCGGGAACATCACCATCGCCGCGCCTGACGGCACCGGCCCCTGGCTGGTGGCCCGGACACCGCTGGCCTCCTTTCTGCCCGGCCAGCGCGTCAGCCCGAAACCGGCGGAGGGCTGAGCCATGCACGCCCTGACCGCCTGGTTCATCCGCAACCCCGTCGCCGCCAACCTGATGATGGCACTGATCCTGTTCCTCGGGGTGCAGACCCTGATGTCGATCCGGATCGAAGGCTTCCCGCGCATCCCGCCGGAAAGCGTCGAAATTTCCATCGAATACCCAGGCGCCACCGCCGCCCAGGTTGATGAGCTGGTGACGCAAAAAGCCGAACAGGCGCTCGAAGGCCTGGAGGGTGTGCGCAGCATCACCTCGCTGTCGGCCAACGGCCTCAGCACCATCTCTGTCCGCCGCGCGGGCGGCGAGAAACTGCAGGCGGTGCTAGACCGGGTCCGCATCCGCATCGACGGGCTGGCCGATCTGCCGGACAAGGCCCGCCGCCCGGTGATCGAGGCTTCGGGCTACGATTTCCCGGCGCTCTACGTGAACCTGCACGGCCAAGCCGGCCCGGCCACCCTGCAAACCCTGGCCCAACGGCTGAAGGAGGAGCTGCTGGCCCAGCCGGAACTGTCGCGGCTCAAGATCTGGGGCCTGATCCCGCGCGAGCTGCGGATTGAGGCGGACCCGGAACGGCTGCGCCAGTACGGGCTGACCGCCGGCGATGTGTCTGCCGCGATCCAATCCAACTCGCTGACCTACCAGGCTGGCCAGCTGCGCACCCAGGATGGCACCATCCACCTGCGCGCCGACAACCGGGCCCGCTACGCGCCGGAATACGGCGCCCTGCCGGTGATCGAACGCGAAGACGGCTCGCATGTGCCGCTGCGCGACATCGCCACGATCGAGGACGGCCACCTGGAGGGCGACTTCCTGTTCCGCCTCAACGGCAGCCCCACCGTCGGCATGGAGGTGCTGGTCGGGAAAAAGGAAAACCTGCTGGAAATCAGCCGCGTTGTCCGCAGCGTGGCAGCGGACTTCGAACGCCAGCTGCCGCCCTCGGTCCAAATTGAGGTCTGGGGCGACAGCGCCGGCTACATCGCCGACCGGCTGGCCCTGCTCAAATCCAACGGCGTGCAGGGGCTGATCCTGGTGGCGCTGATGCTCTCGGTTTTCCTGAACGTGCGGCTGGCGTTCTGGGTGGCGATGGGCATCCCGATCTCGGTCATGGGCGCCATCGCGGTGGCCGGGTCGAAATGGGTGGACTACTCGCTGAACGACGTGACCACCTTCGGCCTGATCCTCGCCCTTGGGATCCTGGTCGACGACGCGGTGGTGGTCGGCGAAAGCGTGTTCGAGGAACGCCGCAAGGTGAAAGACCCGGTAGAAGGCACCGAAAAAGGCGTGCACAAGGTCGCCGTCGCAACCGTCTTTGGCGTGCTGACCACCATCGCCGCCTTCTTCCCGATGCTGCTGATCGACAACCCGCTGGGCAAGGCGCTGGCCGGTTTCTCCGGCATCGTGATCCTGGCCCTGATCTTCTCCCTGATCGAAAGCAAGTTCATCCTGCCCGCGCATCTGGCCCATGTGCCGCTGCAGCCGCGCCGCCGCTGTCTGCTCAGCCGCCTGTGGGGCCGCATCCAGGACGGCGCGCGGGGCGGGCTTTGCTGGGTCCGCGACAGGGTTTACCAACCGCTTCTGGCGGTCTCCGTGGCCTACCGATACGCCGTCCTGGTGCTGTTCATTGCCGCGGCCTGTCTGGGACTTGGGCTGATGGTGAAGGGCAAGGTCCGCACCGTTTTCTTCCCTGAGGTCCCGGGCCAGGTCATCACCGTGAACCTGGAAATGGACGCCCGCGCGCCCTTTGCCCTGACCCGCGCAAATGTGGACCGGATCGAGGCGGCGGGCCATGCGCTGAACCGGGAACTGGCCGAAAAGGCCGGGATGGAAACACCGCCGGTCAAAACCTTCTTCACCATCATCAGCAGCGCAGGCAGCGCCCAGATCTATGCCGAGATGCTGCCGGTGGCAGACCGTCCGCAGGTGCCGATCCTGGACGTGGTCCGCCTGTGGCGCGAACGCACCGGCGCGGTCGAGGGCGCAACCGAGCTGGATTTCACCGGCTCCGAGGAACTGGCAGGCGGCTTCCGCATCCGCCTGATGTCCAAGGACGAAGACCTGCTGCGCCAGGCCAGCGCTGAGATGCGCGCCTTTCTCGGCGGCATCGAAGGTGTGTCCAGCATCCGCGACGGGATGGCCGGCGGCCAGCCGGAATTGAAGCTGCGCCTGCGCCCCGACGCCCGCAATCTCGGCTTCACCGCGGAAACCCTGGCCAGCCAGATCGGCAACGGATTCGGCGGTGCCGAAGTTGCCCGCATCCGCCGCGACGGGTCAGAAATCCGGGTGCTGGTGCAGAACAACCGCGCGGCCCGCGACACTATCAGCGACCTGATGCAGCTGCGCCTGCGCAGCAATACCGGTGCCTGGGTGCCGCTGGCGACTGTCGCCGATATCGAGGGCAGCTATGTCTCTGGCGTGATCCACCGCCGCGACGGGCGGCGGGTCAACACCGTGGCGGCAGCAATCGACCGCGCAGTGGCCGCGCCCGGCGAGGTCGGCCAGGCCGTCTTTGAACAGCTGGTGCCGCAGCTGGCCGCCAAATATCCCAGCGTCCAGGTCGCCGCTGCAGGCGAGCTGGAGGAGACGGAGGAAATTCAGGGCGGGCTGCTCCGGGCGCTGCTCCTCGCGGCGGTGCTGATCTATGTGCTGATGGCGGTGCCGCTCCAAAGCTACTGGCAGCCCTTTGTGATCCTGGCCATCGTGCCCTTCGGCTTTGTCGCCGCCGCTGTTGGCCATCTGATCATGGATGTGCCGCTGTCGCTCTTGTCATTCTTCGGAATGCTCGCGCTCACCGGTGTGATCGTGAACGACAGCCTGGTGATGATCACCCGCTACAATCAGGCCCGCGAAGGGGGCGGGACCGTTGCCGGCGCCCTGCATCAGGCGGGCATTGGCCGCTTCCAGGCGATTTTCCTGACCACTGCCACCACGGTGATCGGCCTGCTGCCGCTGCTGTCGGAAACCTCCGAACAAGCGCAATACCTGATCCCCGCCGCGGTCTCCCTGGCCTTTGGCGAGCTGTTCGGCACCGCCTTGATGCTCATTCTGGTGCCGGTGCTGATCGCCATCGCAGAAGACATTATCGCCCTCTTCCGCCTCCCCCCTTCCCCGCAACCTGAACACAGGAAACCCGCATGACCCGCTTCCTCACCCTCGCCGCCGTTCTGACAGTCCTCTCCTCCCCCGCCTCGGCCGAGGATCTGCGCCTCACCATCGACGGCATCCGCAACAGCCAAGGCAATATCCTGATCGCTGTCTTCAGCGAGGCCAAGGCCTACGAAACGCTGGACTTCTGGCAGGCCGAAGCCTTTGCCGCGGTCCCCGCCCGGCCTGG
Source organism: Leisingera sp. ANG-M6 (assembly GCF_000813905.1). Taxonomy (NCBI): domain Bacteria; kingdom Pseudomonadati; phylum Pseudomonadota; class Alphaproteobacteria; order Rhodobacterales; family Roseobacteraceae; genus Leisingera; species Leisingera sp. ANG-M6. The sequence goes on along the minus strand of NZ_JWLG01000029.1, from coordinate 8,285 downwards.
CAGCACCGCGCATGCCTTCCCGGAACTGACCGCAGGCCCCTATGCGGTGGTTCTCTTTCACGACGAAAACGGCGACGAGGACCTGAACTTCAACGGCGATAAGCAGCTCGAAGGCATCGGCGTTTCAGGCGCCAGCAGCCCGCAGGACGAACCCGGTTTCGCCGAAGCCTCGGTTGGCCCGGGCAATACCACGATCCATGTGTTTTACGGCGGGTGAAGGCGATGCTGGCTGACCGGGGTCTGACCCTTCTATCACTGCTGACGGTCTTCAAGGGCCGCATTGCGCTGACTTGGGCGCTGACGCTGGGCGAGGCCGCCCTGACCGCGCTTGTTCCGCTGTTCATCGGCTTTGCCATCGACGGCCTGCTGGGTGAAACCCCCCGCGCCCTGTGGCATCTGGCGGGCCTGCTGGCCGCGCTGGTTGCGCTTGGCGTCACCCGCCGTCTCTATGACACCCGCGCCTACGGCACCATCCGCGTCGAACTGGGCAAGGCGCAGGCGGCGCGCTCCGCCGCCCTGCCGGTCTCAGCCCTGAACGCCCGGCTGGACATGGGGCGCGAGCTGGTGGACTTCCTGGAAGACACCCTGCCCTCCGCGATGGCCGCAGGCGTGCAATTCGCCGTCTCCATCACGGTGCTGTTTGCCTTTGCGCAGCAGCTGGCCCTCGCTGCCCTGGCTGCCGCCTTTGGCATGGCCGCCGTCTATGCCCTGTTCCACCGCCGTTTCTTCCGCCTCAACGGCCAGCTCAACCAGCAGACCGAGCGCCAGGTCGGCGTGCTGGAGAAACGCGCACAGGGGTCAACGCTGGCCCATCTGCGGCGCCTGCGCCGCTTCGAGGTGCAGCTGTCGGATGCCGAGGCCATCCTCTACGGCGCGGTCTTTGCCCTCCTGCTGGCGCTGATCCTGTTCAATCTCTGGTTCGCTGCCGCGATGATGACGGTCACCGCCGGCGCAGTGTTCTCGATTGTCGCCTATTCCTGGGACTTTGCCGAGGCCTCGCTCAGCCTGCCGGTCACCCTGCAAACCTGGTCACGCCTGTCTGAAATCACGGCGAGGCTGAACCGGGCCCCCGGGCGCGCGTCCTGAAATCCGGCTCCAGCTGCCGGGCAGCCGGGGGCGGCATCCCTGCCGGCTATTGCCCGCTTTCCAGCTCCGCCAGATCCTCCAGCGCGCCGGGGATCAGCTCTTCCCAGAACTCCGCCATCGGTCCTGCTAGCAGCGCCGCGCTCCAGCCGCGGTTGCGGAATTCCTCGCGGTCGATCTCATCCTCCAGGCGGCTCAGGAACAGCCGCTTGTCGGCATCCCGCTGGGTGGGCGAGCGCCCCGCCGCCAGCTCCCGGATCCGCTCCAGCTTCTGCGCGCGCAGGGACCGTTCCCGCGCCTTGGCCGCATCCTCTGCCGCCGCTGCCCGCGCCGCCTCGGCCTCTGCCGCCTTGCGCGCCTCTGCCGCGGCCAGCACCTCCGGCGACACCGCCTTGGCCGTTTCGGCCGGCGCATCCTTGTAGTCGTCCCGCAAGGCCGCACTCAGGTAGCGCACCGGGCTGTCGACGCCCTTGCGCCCCTTCAGATAGCCGACCTTCTCGGCGACATAGTCCTCGCCATGCTCGGCAATCCACTGCCGCGCCAGCCGGTCGCTGACCCCCAGCTCCATCAGCTGGGTGTAAACAGCCCCCTGCCGCACCCCTGCCCCGTCGTCGATATCCAGCATCGCCAGCTGCGGGTTCTCCTTGATCAGGAACCGCACCTCCGCCACCTGCCGGCCCATCTTCTTGAACTCCGGTGTCAGCAGAATGTTGGAGGTCTTGTTCACCTCCGCCACTGCCGGCTTGATGATCTTGGCATTCAGATGCTTGAAGCTCTCGTAATAGGCGCTGCCATCCACCCCCATCAGGCGGCGGAACAGCGCAATGTCCCACCAGCCGGTCGATCCCGTCCGCACAAAGCGGTAGCAGTTTTCATAAAGCGCCAGCGCATGGCCGCTGGTGAACCGCCGCTGAATGTTCAGATTGATCAGGGCAAAGACCTTGGGGTCATGCAGCTTCTCCGCCAGTGCGGGCGAATAGGCGTACTCGCAGACCCCGCCCGACAGCTTGGCGTAGGACAAGAGCGAGCTGACGCCCCACTCCTGACGCCCCTGCTCATCCAGCATGTCCCATTCCGCCACCGTTTCCGCCAGCGACCTCAGCGACTGCTTCAGCGTCTCCATATCGTTGGAATTGTAGCCCACCATCAGGCACAGTGTCTGCGCGTCGATCTGGTGCTTGGGCTTGGTGACCAGCGCGTCATAGGCATTGAGCAACAGCACGTTCGACAGCTTCCGCTGCAAGAGCGTCAGCTTGCCGGAGACATGGATCGCCGCCACGTTCTTCTTTACCGACCCCCGGCGCAGGGGGCCTGTCAGCTTGCTGTGCGGGATGTTATCAGCGTCCATCGCCCTGCCCTTTCGTCCCGCTTCGGCCTTTGCGACTCTCCGGGATCTGCTCTCGGGGTTACTATGACGGAAAAGGCACCCGTTCTCAATCCTGCTTTGGGCACCCTTTTACGGGAGAGCCCCGTCCCGCAAACGGGTACCTTTGGCATCCGCCCCTGAATTTCTGCGGAAATCCATCCCCGAAATCCCGCTTTTCAGGCTAATCTGAGGCCGGAAACCGCCCGAAACCGGCCTTCTGAGTCGCGGGTGCCCCTCCTCCTGCGAATCGGAACCCTTCTTCCCGCAGACAGGTACCCATGATCCCGGAAACGGGTTCCTTTGGTACCGGAGACAGGTGCCCAAACACTCTTAACCGTATGAAATATAACGGATTACCTGACCTAAAGACTCTAAACTGAATCAAAGATTCACAACATTTCAACCTGTTTGTGCCATAGTAATTTTTGGGGAAAAGACTCATATTATCCGCGGGATACGGACGGCAGCGGAAAACAGATGCGCTGTCAGATAATGATTCACTCTCTGCCCAGGATGTGCGACAAAAACCGGGATAACACGCCAAACAGGCGATATACCCGAGGCATAAGGCACATGGCAAAGAAACCTGATACCCCCCTGCCCCCCTATTTCAACCTGGATCCGGAGGCTGCAGCGGCCAAGCTCGGTGAGCTGGTCGACACCGCCAGATTCGCCAAGGCAGCCGCATTTGCAGGGCGCGGCCGCGATGATCTGGCCAAGCGCGGCTACGCTCCAGACGGGCGCAAGCGGCTGCGCAAGTTCTCCACCTGGGAGATCACCCGCTACCTGATCCCGGTGGCCCCCGCCCACCTGCGCCGGGTGCTGAACAAGAACCCCGACCTGCCCCAGGGCGAAGGTGCCAGCGGCTCCAAATGGTTCACGCTGGAGGAAGTGCTGAAACTGCGCGACCATTTCGCGGAGGAAGGCATCTCCACCAAGGAGTACCGCCCCTACCGCCCCGAGGGCCTGCCCGCCAAAGTGGTCGCGGTTGCCAACTTCAAGGGCGGCGTCGGCAAGACCTCCACCGCGGCGCATCTGGCGATGTCGGCGGCGCTCGACGGCTACAAGGTGCTGGTGGTCGATCTCGACTCCCAGGGCTCGATGACCTCGATCCTCGGCGGCCAGGTGGCCGATGAATGGCAGACCGTCTTCCCCCTCCTCGCCCGTGATTATGCGGATGCGGTTGAGGCCGAAAACAAGGTCCGCGCCGCTTCCGGCCTCAACGCCATTCCGCTCGATGAAACACTGACCGAGGCCAGGGAGGTTTCGCTGCGAAACGTGGTCCAGAAAACCCACTGGCCCAACATCGACCTGATCGGCGCGCAGCTGAACCTGTACTGGGCGGAATTCCAGATCCCGGTCTGGCGCATGGGATTGCGCAACTGGGCGCTGTGGGACGCGCTGACCAATGCGCTGGACCAGGGCGGCGCGCTCGATGACTACGACATCGTGCTTTTGGATACGCCGCCTGCCCTGGGATACCTGACGATCAACGCACTGGCCGCGGCCGACATCCTGATGGTGCCGCTTGGCGCGTCTTTCCTGGAGTTCGACTCGACGGGCCGTTTCTTCGACATGCTTTATTCCACCTTCGCCTCCATCGAGGATGGCGAAAACGCCGGCCGCCGCCGCGCAGGGCTCCCGGAGATGAAGTTCGAATGGGACGTGGTCCGCGCCCTGATCACCCGCTTTGACGCCAGCCAGCAAAGCGATCTGGCCAATGTGATCCAGGCTTATTTCGGCGACATGATGAATGCCTACCGGCAGGATTACACCGCCATGGTCGGCCAGGCCGGCGAAAGCGTGTCCGGCATCTACGAGGCCGACTACCGCAATTTCAACCGCGAGACCTACGTGCGCGGGCGTGAAGTGTTCGACCGCACCTATGCGGAATTCAAGGAGCTTCTGATCGGCAGCTGGTGGCGCGATCAGCAGATGGAGCAGGCAGAACAGACCCAGAAAGAGGACAGAGCAGATGGCACGCCGCAGACAGCTTGAGACCCCTTCGCCCGAGGCGCTGAAGGAAATTGAGGCCGGCATTGACCGGGATCTGGCCCGCAGCCCAGGCCTGCGGCCGCCAATTGCCGACGTTGTGGCCGACGCCGCCCGCCACGCCGACCCGCTGCCCCAGGCCGACCGTGAGGCCATCGCCCGCGACAAGGCCGATGCCGAACGCCTGCGCGATGCCGAGGGCAAGGGCCTGGTGGCGGTGGAACTGCCGCTGGAGGACATCACCGCGGATGCGCTGAACCGGGACCGGATCGAACTGGACGAGGAAGAGATGCAGGAACTGATGACCTCGATCTCGGTCAACGGTTTGCGCCTGCCGATCGAAGTCTTTGAACCGCTGAACCCGGAGGATGCGGGAAAATTCGCGCTGGTTTCCGGCTACCGCCGCCTGACTGCGCTGCGCCGTCTCAACGCGGTCAGCGGCGGCGACCGGTTCCAGACCATCCCGGCCTTCATCCGCGAACCCGGCAGCATCGCCAATGCGCTGGTCTCGATGATCGAAGAGAACGAGATCCGCTCCGGCCTCAGCCAGTACGAGCGCGGCCGGGCGGCGGCGTCGGCAGTGCATGACGGTATCTTCGCCAGTGTCGACGAGGCGGTGGCGGTTCTGTTCCAGCACGCCTCCAAGGCCAAGCGCTCCAAGATCCGCTCCTTCGCGGTGATCCACGAGGAGCTCGGCGATATGCTCAGCCACGGCACCGGCCTGAATGAACGCCAGTGTCTGCGCCTGGCCGGCGCCTTGAGGACGGGTTCGGCAGAGCGTCTGAGAGCGGCGCTGGAGCGGGCAGGCGGACGCTCCGCAGCGGAGGAATGGGAGGCAATGGTTCCGGTCATCGAAAGCACCGAAGGCGAACCGCTGGACCCCAGCCGCGGCGGCCGTCCCAAGACCGCAAAGAAGGTCGAAAAGGCCCGCCGCACAGAGGTTGCCCGCGGCATCACGATCGAACGTGAGTACGGCCCCGCGGGTTATGCCATCCGCTTCTCCGGCAGCGAGGTGACACAAGAGCTGGTGGACACGGTAATGGACAACGTCCGGCACCTGCTGGAACACGGCTAACAAGCCGGCCCCCAAGACAGGTTTCGCAGCGAAACCCCGGCCCGATGGGCCGGGGTTTTTCTTTGCCGGCCCGGTCATTCCGGCACCTGTCCCGGAGGTTTCGCAGCGAAACCCTGCCTGCAGGAGCGCGCAGGGCAGGGGGAAAACCCGGCGGTTGTTCAGGTCATTTCCGGTTTCAGGCGCGTCGGCTGGATCGGCTTTTGCGCAGGTTTCGCAGCGAAACCTTCCGGGGGCAGGAGAGGCTACTGATTCATTTTGCCCGGCCGCCAGCGGTTCCCGGGCAGCCTCAACCTTAGCCTTGGCGGCGCAGAGGTTTCGCTGCGAAACCTCCGGACTGAAGCGCGAGCCTTGCCGGGGAGATGGGATGACCCGGACCGCTGCTGCCATGAAATGGACCATCGGGCCTTGCCTGTTCGAGGTCACGTTTGCGGCTGTCTCTTGCTTCGCAGCGCGCTTCGGTGCGGCAAGGGGGATCGGGTGGTTTTCAACGGAAAAACAAAAAGCCTTGGGTAATGTGCAAAATCATCATATTTTGCATTTATGAAACCGAACCCTTTTGAAACCAAAGGCGCTGCCGGGGCGGCCGCTGACAGCCCATTCGACGGTGAAACCGGGGAGGAGGACCTGTGGTTCCTGCCTGGACCGCTGGAGGAGGAGGTGGATTTCCTGCCGCCGCTGCCGCGCAGCGAGCCGGATGAACGGGCGCAGATTGCCGGCTGGGAACAGGCGCAGGCTGCGGAGGCGCTGCATCTGGCGCAGGCGGCAGTGCGGTTCGGCGCGCTGGATGAGCGGCTGAGGCGCGGCCCGGAGGGATGGCGGCACCGGCTGGCCCTGACAGAAGCGTCAGAGCTGAGCTGGCTGTCCGGCGACCGGATCTCTGCCGACCGGCTGGGGCTGTGGCAGGCGATGCGGATCAGCGCTGCCGGGGAGGACACCGCGGCGCTGCAGCGCACCGCCTGGGCGTTGCGGCGGCTGTCGGGCGGTCCTGGGCCAGGGGCGGATATTGCCGGGTTCCTGGGCCGTCACGAGGCCCGCGGGGATGACCCCCTGACCGGCAGGATCGCTGGTTGGAATGCGATTATGAAAGCGGCCTCGTCCCTGCATCCGATTGTCCGCGCGTGTTTTGCCCTTCACCTCTGGCCGCTGGCCGGGATCGGACCTGAGGGCGATGTTCTGGAGGGCGCGGTGATCGCTGCGCGCATGTCGGCGGGCGAGGGGCAGGACGGCGCCCTGTTTGCGCCGCTGCTGATGAGCGGGGCAGGGGGGCTGCGCGGCGGCGGGGCGCCGCAGGAGCGGCTGCAGCGCTGGCTGCAGGCGGTGGACCAGGGGATCCTCCGCGCGATGCGGCATCTGGATCAGCTCGACCGGTGGGAAAGCGATGCCCGCCGCTGCATCAAGCCGCTGTCGGGCCGCACCCCGCCGCGGCTGATTGAAGTGTTCCGCAGCTGGCCGATGGTGACGGCGCCGCTGGCCGAAGAGCTGACCGGCGTCAGCCGCGCGGCGGTGCAGCGCAACATTGCCTGGTTCGAAGCGCAGAACCTGGTGCAGGAGGTAACGGGGCAGGGCCGGTTCCGTGTCTGGCGGGCTGCCTTGAACGCCGGGGCTTGAGCGGGCCTGCGTCAGGGCGCGCGCTCAGGCAGCGGTTCTATTTGGTGAAACTGATGGGCAGGCTGAGGCGGATCTGGCTGGCCTGCAGTTTTTTCGGCGCGGGCGGGAAGTTTCCGGCACGGGCAACGGCGGCCAGGGCTGCCTGATCAAACGCGGCTATCCCTGACGATCTGGCGACGCGGTGGTCCAGCAGGCGGCCATCGCGGGCAACTGTCAGGCGCAGCACCACCTGGGCCTGGCCCTTGGCGCCGGAGGGGTAGCGTTTGCGCCGTTCGATGCGGGCGCGGATCTTGTTGCCCCAGACGTTGCGCAGCTTGGCTTCGCGGCCCGGGTTGGCGGTGGCGGTCCGGGCACCGCCGGATTGGCCCGCCTCGGCGCCGCCGCCAGATCCCGCCGCCCGCTGGGCCTGCTGGCCTGCAGAATTCCTGTTGGAGTTTGCCTTGGGGGCGGGTTTCTGCTGCGGCTCAGGGTCCAGCTTGGCCTGCGGCTCCGGCTTTGGCGCTGGTTTGCGCGGCTTTGGCGGCGGCGGTGGCGTGGTGTCCGCCTGCACCGGTTGGGCCGCAGCGGGCTGGGTAAGCGGGACCAGCAGCGCGGCACGCGGCGCCTGGGCCAGATCAAACTGCGGCAGGGCAGGGGCCTGGACCCGGGGCAGCGGGTCTGCGCTTTGGGTTTCGATCAGCAAGGCCTCAGGCGGCTTTTGCCAGGCCTCTGCCATGCGGGCGACCTCGGCGCTGGCCGGCTGGAGCGAGACCAGCGCCTCGCCGCCCGCACCGCTGGATTGCGCGCCCTGCTCTGGCGCGCTGGCAAAGAGTGCTATGTGGATGAGGCCCGCGAGGCCCGCAAAGACAGTGAATTCAGCGGCGCGTTTCATCGGCGGTGCACCACCAGTTCGGCGCGGGACAGACCACCCTCTGCCAGCTGGCGCAGGATGCGGGCGAGGGGCTTGGCCTCCAGCCGT
>NZ_JWLG01000029.1:0-131 GCF_000813905.1 Leisingera sp. ANG-M6 | reverse complement strand
GCTGATGTAGAGCACCGGCTGGGCCTCTGGCGCGGTCTCGGAGGCGGCCTCGGGCGGGGTCACGTCAAACGGGTCAGGCTGCGCCAGGCGCGAGGTCATCAGGAAGAAGATCAAGAGCAGGAACACCACGT
>NZ_JWLG01000028.1:0-18291 GCF_000813905.1 Leisingera sp. ANG-M6 | reverse complement strand
CGCGCCGACATCGTGGTTGCCGCCGTGGGCCGCCCGGAAATGGTGCCGGGCGACTGGATCAAGGAAGGCGCCACCGTCATTGACGTGGGCATCAACCGGATCGAGCGCGACGGCAAGAACGTGCTGGTCGGCGACGTCGACTTCGCCTCCGCGGCGGAACGCGCCGGCGCCATCACGCCTGTCCCCGGCGGCGTCGGCCCGATGACCATCGCCTGCCTGCTCGCCAACACCGTCACCGCCTGCTGCCGCGCCAACAACCTCGCAGAGCCCGAAGGCCTGACGGCGTAAGACGTTCGCAGAACAGCAACGGCTGAAAATGACACTCCCGCCGGATCGCCTCCGGCGGGAGTTCTTGTTCAATGAAGAGGGTGGGGGGCGTCAGAAGCCTAGGTAGGCAATGCCGCCGAAGGTGACGGCAACGCTGATCCATTGCGCGCGGGTCATGCTTTCGCGCAGAACCAGCCAGGCCAGAACCACGGTGACAAGCCCGAAAAGCGAGGCGCTGACGGAGGCGAACTCGGGCCGGGGAAGGGAGCCTGAATATATCACCAGACCCAGCGCAACTGCATCCAGCGCGCCCATCACGCAGAGAAGCGGCAGGACCTGGCGGGGCGGGAGCTGCAGCGCACGCAACAGGATTGCGAGGGCCGCCGCCAGCAGGATTGCAGCCGCGCGGGTCAGGATCAGCACCGGCAGCTCAGCCCCGGCCTGGGTTGCGGCCTGGCCGGTTGCAAAGGTCAGCGCAAAGCCGGTTGCCGCCATCAGTCCCCATCCTGCGGTCCGCGGGTTTATCGCGCCGCCGTCGTCCTCGGCTGAAAACACCGCGATGCAGCCCACGCCGCCAACCACCGCGGCAACTGCCAGCCAGTGGCCGGGCCCGACCGGCTGCCCCTGCAGCATTGCCAAGCCAAGCGACAGCACCGGATAGGCGCCGATCAGCGGCGCCGCCAGCCGAACCGGCCCCAGCGCAAAGGCGCGGTACAGCGCGTAGGACGCAAGAGCGTAGATGGCGCCGGAGAGCCCGGCGAGTTTGGCTGCCGGCAGAGTCATCGCGGGCCAATCCGCCAGGGCAAGGCCTGCCGCAGCCATCAGAATCGCACCCGTTGCAAACACCGTCAGCATGGCGGGCAGAATACCGGTTTTCTTGGAGACAACCCGCACGCAGAGGTCATGTATGCCCCAGGCAAGCGCTGCAATCAGTCCCAGTACCAGCGAGTGCATGGCGGTTATCCTTTTGTTTGCGGCATTCACCCCCAGGAAAATGCCGCATCCCGGGCAATCGCCATTTTTCCGCAGAAAATCAACATGTTTGTTGATTAGAGTGCCGTATCGGAATATTCTTTTCAATAAATAAATATTCCGACCGTGCAAGAATTGGCCGGAGTCCAACAGGAGATGCGCGATGAATGACATGAACTTCCCTGAGGTTGTCAAAGGGCCGCCGAAGCCCTCCGGATTGTATCAGCCGTCGGTGTTCTCATTGCCCAAGGGAACCGAACGTTATGCGGTCGAAGGCTGCGGCGCGATCCTGATCCGGGTGGAGACCGGCGACCGGGTGACGGTGACCAATGACGAGGGCGGCCAGCCCTGCGAGATCATCGCCGCCGAGGATAAGGGGCGCATCGATGCCAGGATCATCGGTGCAGCAGCGAACTGCGATGCCGGCGGCTTGAAGGCGCTGCTGACGACCTCGGATCAGTCCCTGCGCGGTTTGCGGATGGGGATGGAGGCGCGCGGCATTGATCTGGCGCAGGGCGGTGCGGTGCGCATCTTTGACAGCACGACCCCGGCCAAGACCGAAGAAAGCTTTACCGTGCAGCGCGACGGGGTGGTGATCATCGCAGCCCCCGGCGGCATCATGGACTTCGAGAAGCAGGACACGGCGACCCCGCTGACCGTGATGGTCAAACGTGCCGTGATCAAGCAGGTGGCGCGGTTTGAATTGCCCGATCCGCTGGCCGAGCCGGTCAACGAGGTGCGGGTGCACAGTGCCACTGCCGAAAGCTATTTCGTGAAGGCCGGCGACTATATCCAGATCATTGATGTGGATGGCCGCCAGTGCACCGACTTCCAGTGCTTCGCCGCCCGCAAACTGGACAAGGGGATTGAGCATGCGCTGGATGTGACCACCACCCGCACGCTGATGGGCCATGCCTATCCGATGCCAGGGCTGCATGCGAAATACTATGACCAGGACATGCTGCCGCTGGTCGAGGTGGTGCAGGACACCGTGGGGCGCCACGATGCTTTTGCCCTCGCCTGTGCCGCGAAGTATTATGACGACATCGGCTATCCCGGCCATGTGAACTGCTCGGATAACTTCAACGGCGTGCTGGCGGGCCACGGGGTAACGCCGCGGGCTGGCTGGATGGCGATCAACTTCTTCTTCAACACCGGGCTGGACGATCACGGCGTGATGTATGCTGATGAGCCCTGGACCCGGCCCGGTGACTACGTGCTGCTGCGGGCGCTGACCGATCTGGTCTGTGTCAGCTCTGCCTGCCCGGATGACACCAGCGCCGCCAATGGCTGGAACCCCACCGACATTCACATCCGCACCTATAGCGGAACAGAGACTTTCAAGCGGGCGATTGCGTTCCGCGCGACCCCTGAATCGGAGCCCAAGATGACCAAGGAAACCGGTTTCCACGACCGCCTCAGCAAGCTGACCCGCAATTTCATCGAGTATAACGGGTTCTGGCTGGCCAATTGCTATGCCGAGTCCGGCCCGCTGGAGGAATACTGGGCCTGCCGCGAGAAATCGGTGGTGCTGGACCTCTCGGCCCTGCGCAAGTTCGAGATCACCGGGCCGGATGCCGAGGCGCTGTGCCAGTACATCTTTACCCGAAATACCAAGAAGCTGGCGGTGGGTCAGGTGGTCTATACCGCGATGTGCTATCCGCATGGCGGCATGATCGACGACGGCACTGTGTTCCGCCTGGGCAAGGACAATTTCCGCTGGATCGGCGGCTCGGACTACGGCGGCGAGTGGATCCGCGAGCAGGCAGAGAAGCTGGGGCTGAACGTGCTGATCCGCTCCTCAACCGACATGCAGCACAACATTGCCGTGCAAGGCCCGGAAAGCCGCGACCTGTTGAAGAAGATCATCTGGACCATGCCGCATAACCCGACGCTGGAGGAGTTAGGCTGGTTCCGCTTCACGCCCGCGCGGATTGGCGGCGAGGATGGCGTGCCGGTGGTGGTCTCGCGGACCGGCTACACCGGCGAGCTGGGATATGAGATCTTCTGCCACCCGAAACACGCCAGTGAGGTGTTTGACGCGGTCTGGGAGGCCGGGCAGGACCACGGCATCCGCCCGATGGGGCTGGAGGCGCTGGATATGGTGAGGATCGAGGCCGGTTTGATCTTTGCCGGTTACGACTTCAGCGATCAGACCGACCCGTTTGAGGCGGGCATCGGCTTCACGGTGCCGCTGAAATCGAAAGAGGATGATTTCATCGGCCGCGATGCGCTGATCCGGCGCAAGACCACGCCTGCCCGCAAGCTGGTCGGGCTGGACATCGACTCGGCAATCGACATTGGTCATGGCGATTGCGTCCACATCGGCCGGGCGCAGATCGGCGAGGTGACCTCCTCCATGCGTTCGCCGCTTCTGGGCAAGAACATCGCGCTGGCACGGGTGGATGTGTCCTGTTCGGAGGCCGGAACCGAGGTGGAAATCGGTAAACTTGACGGGCATCAAAAACGGCTGCCGGCCAAGATTGTACCCTTTGCGCATTACGACCCCAAGAAGACCCGGCCTCAATCCTGAGGCCGGCCGTTTGCGGGGCAGGGAGGTTAAATGGTTCAGAAGCTGATAGAACAGATCGGCGGCGAGGCGGTTCTGCGGACGCTGGTGGAACGGTTCTACGACATTGTCGAGGAAACCGAGACCGGTGCGCAGATTGTCAAGCTACACAAGCGGGGGCACGGCATGGACCATGCCCGAATCGAGCAGTTCAATTTCCTGTCCGGTTTTATGGGCGGACGCCGGTATTACGAGGAAAAACACGGGCATATGGACGTAAAACTGATGCACGCCCATGTGCCAATCACTGGAGAAGACGCCGAAAACTGGCTGAAATGCATGGACCAGGCGCTGGCGGAGCTCAAACTGGAAGGCCCCCATGTGGAGCGGTTGCGCCAGGTGTTCCGTCGGGTGGCCTTGATGCTGGTGAACGATCTGGCTGAGTGGGGCGAGAAGCGCGCTTTGGCTTGAGCGCGCCGCCTGTTGCCGCCGCGGGAGCCTCCCCTTTCGGCGGCAAAGCCGCCTGACGGGCAGAGGGCGGGGAGTATTTCAGGAAAGATGAAAAGCGGGAGTGGCCTGGTGATCAGCCGGGCAGCCTCAGGAAAACCTGCACATCGGCCACGTTGGTGCCGGTGCCGCCGGTGATCAGCAGCGCGCCCGCGGATTTGAGCGCCGCGTAGCTGTCGTTGTTGGCCAGCAGTGCGTCCGGGTCCTGACCTGCTGCCCTGATGGCCTCCCAGGTGTCGGGAGTGGCGATGCCGCCTGCTGCATCCGTGGGGCCATCGCGCCCGTCAGTGCCGCCGGAGAGGAACAGCCAGTCGCCGCTGAGCCGTTCCGCGCCCAGTTTGGCGACGCGGAGGGCCAGTTCCTGGTTGCGCCCGCCAAGGCCGCTGCCGCGGAGCTGCACCGTGGTTTCACCTCCGAAGATCAGCGCAACAGGTTTGTCCTTGGGGGCGGTTTCTGCCGCTTTTACAACCGTTTCAGCGGCCTCTGCCACATCGCCCACCAGCCGGTGCGAGACCAGCTTGGGGGTCCAGTCGTCAGCGGCAACTGCCATCATTGCCTTGAGGCTGTGGCGGTTGGAACCGATCAATGTGTTGGTGGCCTGGGGCGGGGTTTCCTGGGCATTCTCGGCGGCGCTGAGGCGGGTCTTGACGGCCTCAGGCGCGCTGTCCCAGATGCCCGCGCGCTGCATAATCCCGCGCGCATCAGCGCGGGTGCCGATCGGTGCAACGGTAGGGCCTGAGGCGATGGCGCGCAGGTCGTCGCCGATCACGTCTGAGAGGATATAGGCCTGCACCCGGGCAGGCGTGGCGTGGCGCAGCAATCCGCCGCCCTTGGTGTCCGACAGCTGCTGGCGGATCAGGTTCATCTCGTTGATTTCAAGGCCGGAGGCGAGCAGCAGCTTGTTCACCGCCGCCTTGTCCGCCAGTGTCAGGCCGGGGGCAGGGGCCACCATCAAGGCGGAGCCGCCGCCGGAAATCAGCGTAATCAGCCGGTCATTGGGGCTAAGGGAACGGGCCAGCTCAATGGCGGCCTGACCTGCAGCAGCGCTGGTTTCATCCGGCACCGGATGGGCGCCGCAGATCACCGTGGCGCCGGGAATTTCCGTGTAGTTTTCAGGGTTTGTGATCGCCAAAGCCTGGTCTGCATCCGGGATCAGCGCCAGCGCTTCGCGCATCATCGGGATGGCAGCCTTGCCGACAGCCAGCAGCACATTCCTGCCGCCTTCGGGCAAGGGGGAGAGCGGCGAGGTCGCTAGCTGGGCACGCAGGGCTTGCGCCGGGTCTGCCCGGTCGACGGCGGCCTGAAACAGGGCCTTGGCGGTGGTCAGCAATCCGGTCATCTGCGTCTCCCTGGCATAGCGCCGCTTAGCCGCCCCAGCCAAAGCCGGGGCGGCGTAAGGTCTTGAAACAGAACGGCGGCTTAGGTGCCGGCGATCTGCTTGGCTTTTTCCACCAGCACTTCTGCCTGACGGATCGAGGCGTAGTCAATCAGGCGGCCGTCCAGCGACACTGCGCCCTTACCGGCCGCTTCAGCTTCGGCCATCGCTTCCAGAATGCGGTGCGCCTTGGTGATTTCCGCGTCCGACGGCGACATCACCTCGTTGGCCAGTTCGATCTGGCTGGGGTGGATGGCCCATTTGCCCTCGCAGCCCAGAACCGCGGCGCGTTTGGCGGCGGCCTTGTAGCCTTCCTTGTCCTGGAAATCGCCGAACGGGCCGTCGATCGGACGCAGGCCGTTGGCGCGGGCGGCCACCACCATGCGGGCCAGAGCGTAGTGCCACATGTCGCCCCAGTGCACATCGCGCGAGCCGTCTGCGGCCGGGTCGGTCAGCACCGAGTAATCCGGGTTCACGCCGCCGATGATGGTGGTGCGGGCACGGGTCGAGGCGGCATAGTCGGCAACGCCGAAATGCAGCGATTCATTGCGCTTGGAGGCTGCGGCAATTTCACTCACGTTCTGCATGCCGAGCGCGGTCTCGATGATGTGCTCGAAGCCGATCCGCTTCTTGTAGCCCTTGGCGTCTTCGATCTGGGTGACCAGCATGTCGACGGCATAAACATCGGCTGCGGTGCCGACCTTGGGGACCATGATCAGGTCAAGGCGTTCGCCTGCCTGTTCAACGACATCGACGACATCGCGGTACATGTAGTGGGTGTCGAGACCGTTGATTCGCACCGACATGGATTTGTTGCCCCAGTCGATGTCGTTGAGGGCCTCGATGATGTTCTTGCGGGCCTGGTCTTTCTCGTCCGGCGCAACCGCGTCTTCGAGATCCAGGAAGATCACATCGACATCGGATTTTGCTGCTTTTTCAAACATTTGGGGCTGGGAACCGGGGATTGCCAGCTCGCTGCGGTTCAGGCGGCCAGGGGCCTGTTCGACGGTATGAAACGACATGGGTGCGCTCCTCATTCGCAATGGGGTTTCGTCCTCTCCTCCCTAGGCATTCCCTATCAGGGTGTTTCCTGTCAAGAAAAAAGTTTTCATTTAAATACATTCGCGCGGGAGCGTGCCCGCGTGTCGCGTGCTCGCGTGCGCACGCGGGAGCGTGCACGCGTGCGAGGCGCTGCGCCCCGCTCCAGGGTCATTCCTCCAGGCTGAAATCGCCTTTGGCGGCGCGGTTGGCGTAGTAGAACGCAATCGCCTGGGCGCGGTTCTTGACCGAGAGTTTTTCGTAGAGGTTCGACAGATGGAACTTCACCGTGTTGGTCGAAATCCCCAGCTCCTTGCTGAGCTCCTTGTTGGTGAGCCCCTTGGATAGCGCCTCAAGCATCGTGCGCTCGCGGCGGGACAGCTGCTCGATCGGATCGGTCTGGAGGCCCCGGACGTCGAGGAAGGGGAAAACCATCTTGCCCGCGGCCACGGCCAGGCAGGTGTCCAAGAGTCCGTCGACAGCGCTGGAGCGCGGCGCGAAGCCGGCGGCGCCTGCGCTCATCGCCTTGCGCGGAACGTCGCCGCTGTCGTCGGCATAGACCACCAGCCGTGGCGCGTTGGCCTGGTCGCGCAGCACTTCGATCAGCTTGGCGCCGCCGAGCGCGGGCAGGTTCCAGTCGATGATCCCAACCTGAACCGGCACCCGCATCACCGTTCCGAGGAAGCCTTCGGCGGTTGCGGAGGTGGCGACCAGCGAGAATCGCGGGTCTTTGTCGAAGATCTCGGACATGGCCGACAGCACCAGGGGATTTGCGTCAGCAAGCATGACCGATATCGGGGAAACTTTGTCGCTTATAGGAGCCATTTGGTGCCTTTTCGTTTCAAACTACCCAAATGGGTAGGGTGCATTTCGGTATGCAACGGTATTTTTACCAGTTCGGGTAGGTTTTTAGCCGCCCATTTAGATACCCAAAAGCAGGATATAGGAATGTTGCAGGTTTTGTCGACCTAGGTTTTCCTTAGGTTAACAGATGTTGCCCGACAGGAAACAAACCTTCCCGCAGCGAAGATCGCGACGAAGAAGGCCCGTGACCTCCGGCACATTGCCGAAACGACAACAGCGAGGCCTGACCCCGATGACTGAACCCACGATCTTCCCCAGCCTGGAAATCCCGGAAACCCTGGCCGCCGGCCCTGGACCGGGCAATACCGATCCCCGCGTGCTGCAGGCTTTTGCCAACACCGGCCTGGCTGATCACATGCAGGCGGACGTGCTGCGCGGCATGATCGAGTGCAAGCAGATGCTGCGCGACCTGTGGGGCACCGCCAACACCTACACCTACGGCGTCGGGGGCACCGGCTTCTCCGGCCTGGATTGCATGCTGAATGCAATCCTGCCGGGCGATACCGTGGTTGCCTTCCAGAACGGCACCTTCTCCGGCATCGACGCGATGACCATCCGCATGAAGGCCGCCACCCGCGAGGAGCTGGCCGCTGACGCGATGAACCCGCAGCCGGCCTCCGTCACCGTGGTGGATGTGCCGCACGGCGAGTCGGTGTCGGGCAAACTAGTGGAGCAGGTGCTGGCTGAGAAGAAGCCCAAGTGGGCCTTCATGGCGCATTGGGAAACCGGCTCGGGCCGCATCAACGACCTCAAGGGTTTCTCGGATGCCTGTGTGAAGCACGGCGTGATGGGCCTGATCGACGCGGTGTCCTCGCTGGGCATCGAGGATTTCTCGATCGACGACTACCCGGGCGTTGCCGGCTGGGCGTCCTGCCCGCAGAAAGGCGTGCTGTGCCTGCCGCTGACCTATGCGCCAGTCTCCTTCACCGACCAATACATTCAGACCGTGCGCGAGAACGGCTGCCATTCGTATGTTCACAACCCGATCCTGGAAGCCCGCCACTGGGGCATCGTGGACGGCCAGGACGTTGCTGCCGGCACCTACCACCGCACTCACTCCGGTTATGCGGTTGCCGCCTTCCACGAGGCGCTGCGCATCACCTTGCAGCACGGCCGCGCCCAGAAAGCCCGCGACTATGCCTTCCACGAGAAAGCGCTGCGCGATGCCGTGACCGCGATGGGCTGCGACGTGACCTCGAACATGACCAGCCTGGTGGTTCTGAACCTGCCCGGCGATCTGGCAGGCCGCGAAAAGGAACTGGTGGGCAACTGCCGCGCCGTGGGTTTCGGCATCTGGCCGACCCTGTCGGAGCCGGTCCAGGTCCGCATCGGCATCCTGAACCAGATCACCCCGGCGGCCATCACCGACATCGTCAACCGCTTTGGCAAGGCGATGAACGACATGGGCGCCAAGGTCGACATGGAGGCGATCAACGCCCTGCTCGACAAGCATTACGCGCCGGAATTGGAACCGGCAGAGTAATAGAATTCCGACATCCATGAGGAGGAGAGGACCATGGATATCCACGAGTATCAGGCCAAGGAAGTTCTGAGCAACTTCGGCGTGACCGTACCGCCGGGTGCGCTGGCCTACAGCCCCGAGCAGGCGGCCTACCGCGCGCGGGAACTGGGCGGCGACCGCTGGATCGTCAAGGCCCAGGTTCACGCCGGCGGCCGCGGAAAGGCGGGCGGCGTCAAACTGTGCAACTCGGAAGCCGAGATCTATGAGGCAACCGAGAACCTGTTCGGCAAGAAACTGGTGACCCACCAGACCGGCCCCGAAGGCAAAGGCATCTACCGTGTCTATGTAGAAGGTGCGGTGCCGATCGCCCGCGAGATCTACCTGGGCTTTGTGCTGGACCGTTCCAGCCAGCGGGTGATGATCGTTGCCTCGTCCGAAGGCGGCATGGAGATTGAGGAGATCTCTGCCGAGCGGCCCGAGTCCATCGTGCGCTCGACCGTTGAGCCGGCCGTTGGCCTGCAGGACTTCCAGGCGCGGGAGATCGCATTTGCCCTGGGCATCGAGCCGGCGATGACGCAGCAAATGGTGCGCACGCTCAAGGGCTGCTACCAGGCGTTTTCCGAATTGGACGCCACCATGGTTGAGATCAACCCGCTGGTCGTCACTTCGGACAACAGGGTCATTGCGCTGGACGCCAAGATGACCTTTGACGACAACGCCCTGTTCCGCCACCCGCAGATCGCGGAGCTGCGCGACAAGTCCCAGGAAGACCCGCGCGAAAGCCGCGCTGCAGACCGCGGCCTGTCTTATGTCGGTCTCGAAGGCAACATCGGCTGCATCGTCAATGGTGCAGGTTTGGCGATGGCGACCATGGACACCATCAAGCTGGCCGGCGGCGAGCCTGCCAACTTCCTGGACATCGGCGGCGGCGCAACGCCTGAGCGGGTCGCCAAGGCGTTCCGCCTGGTGATGTCCGACAGCAATGTGCAGGCGGTTCTGGTCAATATCTTCGCTGGCATCAACCGCTGCGACTGGGTTGCCGAAGGTGTGGTGCAGGCGCTGAAGGAAGTGCAGGTCGACGTGCCGGTGGTGGTCCGTCTTGCGGGCACCAATGTGGAGGAAGGCCAGAAGATCCTGGCGCAATCCGGCCTGCCGCTGATCCGCGCAACCTCGCTGATGGAAGCCGCTGAGCGGGCCGTCGGCGCTTGGAAAAACGACCTTGATCAAAACACTCGTGTGAGGGCCGTGAAATGAGCATCCTTCTTGATCGCGAAAGCCGTGTCATCGTCCAGGGCATCACCGGCAAGATCGCCCGGTTCCACACCAAGGACATGATCGAATACGGAACCAATGTTGTTGGCGGCGTGGTGCCGGGCAAGGGCGGCGAGACCGTCGAGGGTGTGCCGGTCTTCAACACCGTGAAAGAAGCGGTTGAGGCCACTGGGGCCAATGCCTCGCTAGTGTTTGTGCCGCCGCCGTTTGCAGCCGACTCCATCATGGAAGCGGCGGATGCGGGCATCAACTACTGTGTCTGCATCACCGACGGCATCCCGGCTCAGGACATGATCCGCGTGAAGCGCTACATGTACCGCTATCCCAAGGACAAGCGGATGATCCTGACCGGCCCAAACTGCGCGGGCACCATCTCGCCGGGCAAGGCACTGCTGGGCATCATGCCGGGCCACATCTACCTGCCGGGCACCGTGGGCATCATTGGCCGATCGGGCACCCTGGGCTATGAGGCCGCGGCGCAGCTGAAAGAGCTGGGCCTTGGGGTTTCCACCTCGGTCGGCATCGGCGGCGACCCGATCAACGGCTCCTCCTTCAAGGACATCCTTGAGTGGTTCGAAAAGGATCCGGAAACCGAGGTCATCGCGATGATCGGTGAAATCGGTGGCCCGCAGGAAGCGGAAGCGGCGGATTACATCAAGAACCACGTGACCAAACCGGTGGTGGCCTATGTCGCGGGTCTGACCGCACCCAAGGGGCGCACTATGGGCCACGCGGGCGCAATCATCTCGGCCTTCGGGGAATCCGCTTCCGAGAAGGTGGAGATCCTGTCGGCCGCGGGCGTGACCGTTGCCGAGAACCCTGCCGTGATCGGCGAAACCATCGCAAGCGTGATGAAAAAGAACGCCGCCTGATCCGGCAACGGAACAGGCGCAACGCTCCACCCTTGGCCCGGGGCAATGGCGGGGGTGGAGCGCATTAATAAAAGCATAAGCACGTCAGGGAGATGAAATCATGGCAAAGCCCAAGGTTCTGGTGACCCGCCGCTGGCCCGCCGCCGTTGAGGCGCAGCTGGCTGAGGCGTTTGATGCTGTGCTGAACACCGGTGACAAGCCGCTGACCGAGGACGAGCTGCGCGCCGCAATGACGTCTTATGACGCTGTGTTGCCGACCGTTACCGACAAGATTTCGGCCAAGGCGTTCGATATCGCCAAGCCGCAGGCCCGGATCCTGGCCAACTACGGGGTCGGCTACTCCCACATTGATATGCATGGCGCAGCCGGTCACGGCATGACGGTGACCAACACGCCGGATGTGCTGAGCGAATGCACCGCCGACATCGCCATGACGCTGCTCTTGATGGTGGCCCGCCGTGCTGGCGAGGGCGAGCGCGAGCTGCGGGCTGGCGAATGGACCGGCTGGCGCCCGACCCATCTGGTTGGCACCAAAGTCTCCGGCAAGACGCTGGGTATCGTCGGCTTTGGCCGCATCGGCCAGGAGATGGCCCGCCGCGCCCACCACGGGTTTGGCATGAAGATCGTGGTGCAGAACCGCTCCCGTGTGTCGCCGGACGTACTGGCCCGTTTTAACGCCACTCAAGTCGACGGTCTTGAAGATCTAATGCCGAAATGCGATTTCGTCTCGCTGCACTGCCCGGGTGGGCCTGCCAACCGGCATCTGATCAACACCCGGATGCTGAACCTGATGAAACCGGATGCATTCCTTATTAATACGGCCCGCGGCGAGGTGATTGACGAGCTGGCCCTATCCCGTGCCCTGTGGTTCGAAACCATCGGCGGTGCCGGGCTGGACGTGTTCGATGGCGAGCCGCGCATCAACCCGGACCTGCTGGACTGCGACAACCTGGTAATGCTGCCGCATCTGGGCAGTGCGACCCGGGAGGCGCGCGAGGCGATGGGCTTCCGCGTACTTGATAATCTGACCGACTTCTTTGCAGGACGCGAGCCGCGCGACCGGGTGATGTAATGGCTGATCCTGCCGAAACTGCCCCCGCAGACTATGAAGACACTTCCTATGCCGCCGGGCTTCGCGCCGAATTGCACGCCTTGTGGCTGGATGTGCTGCGCCAGCGGGCGCCGGAAGTCGCGGCCAAGATCGCTTCTGAAACCGCTTGGGATCTTTCCAATGGGCAGCCCGCGACCGCCTACATGCAGGCCTTCAACATCTGGTTCCAGCTGCTGAAGATCGTCGAGGAAAACGCCGCCATGCGCGACCGCCGCATGGCGGAGACGCAGGACGGGCCGGAAGTGGTCGAGGGCAGCTTTGCCCGCGCGCTGGATATGGCCGGGGAATTGGCCACGCCGGAGCGGCTGCAGGAGGTCGCCAGCCAGTTTTCCATCGGCCCGACCCTGACCGCGCATCCGACCGAGGCCAAGCGAGTCACCATCCTGGAAATCCACCGCCGCATCTACCGCGGTCTGGTGTCGCTGGAGGCCAAGCGCTGGACCCCGCGCGAGCGCGCCGATCTGCTGGAGGACCTGCGGTCCGAAATCGACCTGTTGTGGATGACGGGTGAGCTGCGTCGCGACCGGCCCAGCCTGCAGGACGAAATCCAATGGGGGCTGCAGTTCTTCCGCGACAGCCTGTTTGAAGCTGTGCCGCAGCTTTTTGAGCGCTACATCGCCGCCGCCGAGCCGCGGCTGGGCGAAACAGCCGATGCGCCCTGCCTCAAGTTCCATTCCTGGATCGGCGGTGACCGTGACGGCAACCCGAATGTGACGGTTGAGGCGACGGCGGCGGCGTTGACCGCGAACCGTGCCGCGATTCTGAAACGCTATCAAAAGGCGCTGACCACTGCGGCCGAGCGGATCTCCATTTCGGCTGCTGTGTTTGCCCTGCCTGACAGCGCGTCTGCCCGATTGGCAAAGGTTATCGCCGCCGCACCGGGAGCTGCAGCGTTGTCGGCCCGCAATCCGGGTGAAGTCTTCCGCCAGGCGCTGACCGCGATCCTGGCGCGGATCAGGGCCACCGCTGCCGAGGAAACCGGTGCTTATAAACACCTGGGCGATTTCGTTGCCGATCTGGCAGAAGTCGAAGACGCGCTTGCGGATATTGGCGCGCACCGTCTTGCCGCCCGCTATGTCCGCCCGATCCGCTGGCAGGCTGATGTCTTTGGCTTCCGCACGGTGACGCTGGATATCCGCCAGAACTCCACCGTGACCACGGAAACGCTGACCGAGATTTGGGCGCGTTCCGGCGACGTGCCGGAGTTCGGCGGCCCGGATTGGTCGGCGCGCCTGCGCAAGGAGCTGGGCAGCGCCTCGCTTCCTTACATGACCCCGGATGAGCTGAGCCCGCAAAGCGGTGAACTGCTGAAATTGCTGCGGCTGATGCGTGATGCAGGGGCGGGTGAGGACCCGCATGCGATGGGGCCTTTCATCCTGTCAATGACCCGTTCTACCGATGATCTGCTGGGGGTCTACCTGCTGGCGCGCTATGCGGGCTTCGGGGCTGAGAAGGCCGCGCTCAAGGTGGTGCCGCTGTTTGAAACCATAGGCGACCTGCGTGCCGCACCCGGCATCCTTGACGGCCTGCTGGAGGTCCCCTTTGCCCGCCGCTCGCTGAAGTCCGGCGACAACCGGATCGAGGTGATGTTGGGCTATTCCGACAGCAACAAGGACGGCGGTTTCCTCTGCTCCACCTGGGAGCTGGAGAAGGCGCAGCGGCTGATCACCCGCACCCTGGCGGCGCACCGGATGAAGCCGGTGTTCTTTCATGGCCGCGGCGGATCGGTCTCCCGCGGCGGCGCCCCTGCGGAGCGCGCCATTGCGGCCCAGCCTGCGGGCACCATCGCGGGCCGGATGCGGATCACAGAACAGGGAGAGGTTGTCAGCTCCAAATACGCCAACCGTGGCACCGCCCTGCACCAGCTGGAGCTGATGGCATCGTCCGTGCTGCGCCACTCTCTGCAAGAAGACACGCCGCTGGTAAACCCGGAATTCGATGACGCGTTTGAGGCGCTCGCGGGCATGTCCCAAGCGGCCTACTCCAACCTGCTGAACGTGCCGGGTTTCCTGGACTATTTCCAGCAGGCCAGCCCGGTTGAGGAACTGGCCATGCTCAAGATCGGCTCGCGCCCCGCGCGCCGCTTCGGGGCCGGGTCGCTGGACGACCTGCGGGCGATCCCCTGGGTTTTTGCCTGGTCGCAGAACCGCCACATGATCACCGGCTGGTACGGCTTCGGCTCTGCGGTTGCCAGCTTCCGCAAGTTCCGTGGTGCCCGCGGCGATGCAGTGCTGCAGGACATGTTCACTGGTTCGCCGCTGTTCCGCCTGGTGGTGGATGAGGTCGAAAAGACCCTGCTGCAAAGCGACATGGAGATCGCTGCCGATTACGCAACGCTGGTGCAGGACACTGAAATCCGCGACCGAATCTTCGGCTCCATCCGCAAGGAATACCAGCTTGCCTGCGAAGCAATTGCATTCCTGACCGGTGACAGCAGCCTGTCCCAGCGTTTCCCGCGCCTGCGCGCCCGCTTCGGCCGGGTGGAAAACATGCTGCGCGAAATTCACAAAACCCAGGTGCGCCTCTTGCGCGAAGAGCGTGCCCGGAAATCTTCAACAGTGCCGGTCCCGCTGATGCAGTCGATGAACTGCGTTGCGGCGGGCCTTGGCTGGACTGGATAGACAGGAGCCCCGAATGTCCAAAGATCTGTTTTTCACCCAAACGCTGTCTGAGCGCGATCCTGAACTGTTTGGCGCGATCACCGCTGAGCTGGGCCGCCAGCGCGACGAGATCGAGCTGATTGCGTCTGAGAACATCGTCTCCGCCGCGGTGATGGAAGCGCAAGGCTCGGTGCTGACCAACAAGTACGCCGAAGGCTACCCGGGGCGCCGCTACTATGGCGGCTGCCAGTATGTGGACGTGGCTGAAAACCTGGCGATCGACCGCGCCAAGGCGCTGTTCGGCTGCGAGTTCGCCAACGTGCAGCCGAACTCCGGCTCCCAGGCCAACCAGGGCGTGTTCCAGGCGCTGATCCAGCCCGGCGACACCATCCTCGGCATGGACCTGGCCTCCGGCGGCCACCTGACCCATGGCGCCGCGCCGAACCAGTCGGGCAAGTGGTTCAACGCGGTGCATTACGGTGTGCGCCAGAGCGACAACCTGATCGACTACGACCAGATCCAGGCGCTGGCCAACGAGCACCAGCCGAAACTGATCATCGCCGGCGGCTCTGCCATTCCGCGCCAGATCGACTTTGCCAAGTTCCGTGAAATCGCCGACAGCGTCGGCGCCTATTTCATGGTCGACATGGCCCATATCGCAGGCCTGATCGCGGCCGGTGAGCACCCCTCGCCATTCCCGCATGCGCATGTCGCCACCACCACCACCCACAAGACCCTGCGCGGCCCCCGCGGCGGCATGATCGTGACCAACGACGAGGCCATCGCCAAGAAGGTGAACTCGGCGATCTTCCCGGGCATCCAGGGCGGCCCGCTGATGCATGTGATCGCAGGCAAGGCGGCGGCCTTCGGCGAGGCGCTGAAGCCGGAGTTCAAGGCCTACCAGAAGCAGGTCAAGGCGAACGCGGCAGCGCTGGCGGACCAGCTGATCAAGGGCGGCCTGGACATCGTGACCGGCGGCACCGACACCCACGTGATGCTGGTCGACCTGCGGCCCAAGGGCGTCACCGGCAACATCGCCGACAAGGCGCTGGGCCGTGCCCATATCACCACCAACAAGAACGGCATCCCGTTCGACCCGGAAAAGCCCACCGTGACCTCCGGCCTGCGCCTGGGCACGCCTGCCGGCACCACCCGCGGCTTCGGCGAGGCGGAGTTCCGCCAGATCGCCGACCTGATCATCGAGGTGATCGATGGGCTGGCGGCCAACGGTGAAGAGGGCAATGCAGACGTGGAAGCCTCCGTCCGCGCCAAGGTCGCCGGCCTCTGCGCCAAGTTCCCGCTCTACCCGAACCTGTAAGCTCCGGCCTGCCAGACAAAAAGAAACCGCCGCGGCCCCAAAGCCGCGGCGGTTTTCTTTTGGCGGGACGCAGAAAGCAGCGGTCCCGGAAACGTGCGCCAGCACCTGCCGGAAAGAGAAGTCTATCTGTTCCAGTGGTGGGGCTCTTGCAGGCCTGTGCAAAGCCCGGACCGCAGCAGGGTGTTGCCGTAAGGCCTTGAATTGCGCCGCAGGCCCGTGCCTAATTGCGCAGAAACGGCTGAAGTAAATGGAACAATCTCTTGTCGGACTCTCTCTCTCTGTCCCATCGTGAAATGGAGCTGGTGGACGCATTGCGCCGCCTGGGCGGCTCTGCGCGCAGTGCCGAACTGGCCAAGATGCTGGATGTGTCCGAAGAGACCGTTCGCCGCACGATAAAGGCGCTGAACAAAGCGGGGGCCGTACAGCGTGTGCACGGCGGCGCTTTTCTGGCCGGTCCGCAAAGCGCAACAAGCTTTGCGCGGCGGATTTCCGAGAACCAGAGGGAAAAAGCGCGGATTGCTGCGCTGGCTGCCGGATATGTGCGCGACGGGATGGCTTTGTTCCTTGATGTAGGCTCCACCACAGCTTTTGTGGCTGAGGAATTGCGGCAGAAGTCGGGTTTGACCGTGGTTACAAACTCAATTGGCGCTGCACAGACCCTGGCAAACCACAATGGCAACCGGGTGCATTTTCTGGGTGGCGAAATGCAGAGCAACGAGCGCGGCACTTTCGGTTTCGTTGCCGAACAGCAGCTGCGGCGGTTCGTGCTTGACCTAGCGATCCTGTCTGCGGACGCGCTCTCGGCCAAACAAGGCGTGCTTTATCACAGCGCTGAAGAGGCCCAGCTGGCGTGCGTGGCTGCTGACTGCGCCCAGAAGGTTGCGGTTGCCATGGCGCATCCGAAGTTTGCTGAAACGGCTCCCCACTGCGGGCCGGAACCGCGCAGGCTCACGGTCTTGTTCACCGATCAGGACCCAGGCAAGAAGCTGTCTGCTGCCCTGGCGGACTGGGGGGTGAAGACGGAGGTCGCCCAATCCGCCAAGGGGAACTGATCCTGGAACGCCGCTCTGGGAACTCAGAAGAAAAATTCAGGGGCCGGAGCGGCGGGAATATCAGTTGCTGTCTAGGCTGGGCGGCACTAAGGCCGTGTCAGCAGCGGAATCGCGTCTGCAGGAGGCCTTGAGCGGACATATACATGGCAATACTGACTTTTCTGATCAGCCTTGCGGGTGCGACGATGCTGCTGCTTTATGCGGTTCGGATGGTGCGGACCGGGATTGAGCGCAGCTACGGGGCCTCGTTCCAGCGGCTGCTGACTGGGCGCCAAAGCCATTTGCAGGCGGGGCTGATGGGGCTGATCCTGGCGATTGTGCTGCAAAGCTCGGCGGCGGTGGCGCTCTTGACCTCCGGCTTTGCCGCCAGCGGCTATCTCGCCTTCCCCGCCGGGCTGGCGATTGTGCTGGGCGGCGATCTCGGCTCGGCGCTGATCATCCAGATCCTGTCGTTCAAGCTCGACTGGCTGGTGCCGGTGCTTTTGGCGGTCGGCGGCTACCTGTTCGTCAAGACCGAGGCCAAGAAGGCGCGCCAGCTGGGGCGGATCCTGATGGGTGTCGCCTTCATCCTGATTTCGCTGCGCTTTCTGCGCGAGGCAATGGACCCGATCCGCGACAGCGCCTTTCTGCCTGCGGTGGCGGGCTACCTGGCGCGCGACTATATCACCGCCTTCCTGGTCGGCGGCGCGCTGGCCTTTGTGATGCATTCCTCCGTCGCGGCGATCCTGATGTGCGTCACCTTGGTGCAGATCGGGGCCATCCCCTTTGCCGCCGGGCTGTCGCTGGTGCTGGGGGCCAATTTCGGCTCTGCCTTCATCCCGGTCTGGCTCAGCCGCGGCATGGCGCTGAAGGCGCGGCGCATTCCCTATGCCAACCTGGCCTTGCGCGGCACCTGGGCAGTGATTTGCCTGTTCGGCGCCAATCTGGCGCTGCGCCAAGGCTGGCTGGGTGACCCGCAGGGCGGCCAGATGCTGGTCAATGCGCATCTCGCCTTCAACGCATCGCTCTTGCTGCTGGCGCTGCCGGTCTGCACCCCGCTGGAGGGGCTGTTCATGCGCAGTTTTCCCGAGCC
>NZ_JWLG01000027.1:0-36318 GCF_000813905.1 Leisingera sp. ANG-M6 | reverse complement strand
AGTCCGGCATGGTGATGTGGTGGCCGCCGCCGAGGTTGATCCATTTGAGGCTCGACAGGCGGTGGCCCATCTTCTCTTCCAGCGCGGCAAAGGTGCGCTGCAGCGGTTCGAACAGCTGTTCGCAGAGCGTGTGCATATGCAGGCCCTCGACGCCCTCCCAGTCCTGATCGCTCAGCTGCGATACCGGCGTGCCGAGGCGCGAGCAGGGGGCAGTGGGGTCGTATTTCTCGTTCCAGCCCTCGGAATGCTCGGGGTTGACGCGCAGGCCGATGGAGATGGTCTCGCCGCCCGCGCGGGCNNGCGGCGGTGCTGGGCGGGGGAGTTGAAGATCAGGTGATCCGACAGGCGGATGATTTCCGGCAGGTCGTCCGCCTTGAAGCCCGCGGAATAAGTGGTGACCTCGCCGCCGAATTCCTCGCGCGCGAGCCGCGCCTCGTAAAGGCCGGAGGCGCAGGTGCCGGACAGGTAGCGCCGCACCAAGGGGGCGACGGCAAACATCGAAAACGCCTTGAGCGCCAAGAGGACGTTGGCGCCGGAGGCATCCGCGACCTGTTTCAGGATCGTCAGGTTGCGTTCGACCGCGGCCTCATCCACCACGAAACAGGGCGAAGGCACACGGTGCAGGTCGAAGCGGGCAAAGCTGTCGGTGGAGAGCGCTTTGATGTCCATGGCGGGGTCTTTCGTTGCGGCGGGAACGGAAAGGGCCGGCTTCTGAAGAAACCAGCCCGACATGTCTGGCCGCGGGCAGTGGATGCCCGCAGCCGGT
Source organism: Leisingera sp. ANG-M6 (assembly GCF_000813905.1). Classification (NCBI taxonomy): domain Bacteria; kingdom Pseudomonadati; phylum Pseudomonadota; class Alphaproteobacteria; order Rhodobacterales; family Roseobacteraceae; genus Leisingera; species Leisingera sp. ANG-M6. Next base: position 35,552 of record NZ_JWLG01000027.1, on the reverse strand, counting down.
GTTTTGGAGCGCTTAGAACTCCGGGTGGCCTTCCAGCTCGACCACCTGCCAGGGCAGGCCGTCAGTGTTCAGCATGTCCATGAAGGCATCCGGGTCCAGCTGTTCGGTGTTCCATACACCCGGCTCGCGCCAGGTGCCGTTCATCACCATCGCGGCGCCGATCATTGCAGGTACGCCGGTGGTATAGGCCACCGCCTGGCTGCCGACCTCGGCATAGCATTCCTCGTGGTCGCAGATGTTGTAGATGTAATAAGTCTTCTCTGCGCCGCCGTCCTTGGCCGGGCCGGTAATGATGTCGCCGATGCAGGTCTTGCCCTTGGTCAGCTCACCCAGTTCGGAGGGGTCCGGCAGCACGGTTTTCAGGAACTGCAGCGGGATGATTTCCTGGCCGTTGTGGATCACCGGCTCGATGCTGGTCATGCCGATGTTCTGCAGCACGGTGACGTGGTTGATGTAAGCATCGCCGAAGGTCATCCAGAAACGGGCGCGCTCGATCTCGGGGAAGTGGGTCGACATCGACTCCAGCTCCTCGTGGTACATCAGGTACATGTTCTTCTTGCCCACGGCGGGGAAGTCGAACTCGTACTTATGGGTCATCGCCGGGCTTTCGATCCAGGCGCCGTTTTCCCAGTGGCGGGCCGGAGCGGTGACTTCGCGGATGTTGATTTCCGGGTTGAAGTTGGTGGCAAAAGGCTTGCTGTTGTCGCCGCCGTTGCAGTCCAGCACGTCGATCAGGCGGATGCCCTCCAGCTTGTGCTTGCGCACCCAGGTGGCCATGATCGAGGTGACGCCCGGATCGAAACCGGCGCCCAGGATCGCGGTCAGGCCTGCTTCCTTGAAACGCTCCTGATAGGCCCACTGCCATTTGTATTCAAACTTGGCCTCGTCCTCGGGCTCATAGTTGGCGGTGTCGAGGTAGTGGATGCCGGCCTCGAGGCAGGCGTCCATCAGCACCAGGTCCTGATAGGGCAGGGCCAGGTTCACCAGCAGTTCCGCGCCGGTTTCCTTGATCAGCGCCACGGTGTCGGCGACGTTCATCGCGTCCAGCTGCGCGGTGCGGATGGTGACGCCGGTGCGTTCCTTGACGTTGGCGGCGATCTCTTCGCATTTGGAGACCGTGCGGCTGGCCAGGGTGATCTCCTTAAAGATCTCCGGGTGCATGGCCATCTTGGTGACCGATACGGATCCGACGCCGCCGGCGCCAACAACCAGAACCTTTTCCATGTGTATTTTCCTTTGCAGATGGGGCCGGGGCCCCGGTGTTCCGATGTGCCCCTGGGTGGTCAGCCGGGGGGCGGCTTCAGTCGAAATAAGTGCTGCCCGCAAGGCTGTCCTTGTAGGCGGCAATCATCTGGCGGCGCTCCGCGGCGTTGACCTTGCCGGATTTCACGGCGCGTTCCACCCGCTTGCGGAAGGTTTCCAGGCACTGGCGCGGGTCGTATTCGACATAGGACAACACCTCGGCGATGGTATCGGCCTCGGTCTCGTGCTCGATATCAAAGCCGCCCTGGCCGTCCAGAGAGATGGTGACCACGTTGGCATCGCCAAACAGGTTGTGCAAGTCGCCGAGCGTTTCCTGATAGGCGCCGACAAAGAACACGCCGATCAGGTAATGCTCATCCTCGCGCAGGTCGTGGACCGGCAGGGCGTTGGAGGTGCCGTCGGCCAGTATGAAGTGATCCAGCTTGCCGTCGCTGTCGCAGGTGATGTCGGTGATCATCGCGTTGCGGGCGGGCATCTCGTTCAGGCGCTGCAGCGGCATCATCGGGTGCAGTTGGTCGATCGCCCAGACATCCGGCAGCGACTGGAACAGCGAGAAGTTGCCCTGGTAGTGGTCGGTGAAGGCGCCAAGGGCGCTGGCGGCCTCTGTCAGGCTGTCGTCGCCGCGGGCGGCGGATTTGAACAGGCCGGCCAGATACAGGAAGCCCTGTTCGGCGCGCGACAGCTGCGCCAGCCCGATCTGGCCGCGGCGGAACAGCGCCCGCAGTTCATCGCGGTAATAGATCGCGTCGTTCAGCGCCTCCTGAAAGCGCGGCGCGCCGATGTAGGCCTCCACCGCCATCAGGTCGGAGACCAGGTGGTGGTCGTCGGGCTGCACCTGCGGCTTTTGCGGCGCATCGTACAGCGTGGCGCCCAGCACCTCGAAGATGAAGATCGAGGAATGCGCCACCACGAAGCGGCCGCTTTCGGTGACGATGGTGGGGTGGGGCAGGCCCGCCTCATCCAGTGCGTAGCGGATGGTTTCAACGATGTTGGTGCAGTATTCGTTGACGGTGTAGTTGACCGAGTTGTCGTCAGGGCGGCGGGCGCCGGTGTAGTCGACACCCAGGCCGCCGCCGAGGTCCATGTGGGTCATCGGCGCGCCCATGCGGGTCAGTTCCACAAAGAAGCGGCAGGCCTCGTCCGCGGCGCGGCGGATGTCGAAGATGTTGGGCACCTGGCTGCCCAGGTGGCTGTGCTGCAGCACCAAGCAGTCGAGGAAGCCGCTGTCGCGCAGCCGGTCCATCAGCGTCACCAGATCATGGGCTCCAAGGCCGAAGGTGGAGCGGTCGCCGGAGCTGGCCTGCCATTTGCCGGTGACGCGCTCGGTCAGCTTGACCCGCACACCCAAGAGCGGGCGGATGTCCAGATCCTCTGCCACCCGGCGGATGATGTCGAACTCGTCCAGAGTCTCAATGACGATCACGGTGTTGTGGCCCAGCTTGCGCGACAGGATTGCCAGCCGGATAAACGCCTCATCCTTCGATCCGTTGCAGATCAGCAGCGCATCCTCGGGCAGGGGCTGCGACAGGGCAATCATCAGCTCCGGCTTGGAGCCTGCCTCCAGCCCGTAGTTGAATTTCTGGCCCGCAGCCATCAGGTGGCCGATCACCTCAGCCTGCTGGTTCACCTTGATCGGGAACACGCCGCGGTACTGGCCCTTGTAGCCCGCAGCTTCAATCGCGCCGTTGAAGGCGTCATGCAGCTGGTTCAGCGACTGTTCCAGGAACTGATGCACCCGCAGCACCACAGGGGCGGAAATGCCGCGCGCCTCAATCGCCGCGATCACCTCCGGCAGCGGGGTCGGTTTGGCGTCCGGGTCCTGCGGCAGGCGCAGCGCGACGGCGCCGTCCGGGGTGACCTCCAGCATGCCGCTGCCCCAGGCGTCGAGGCCATAGAGGCCCTCATAGGTTTCGCCGCCGCTCATCGGCTTTGCGCCTGTGCCGGGCGTTTCGGGAAATCGGAGAGGGGGAGCCGGTGCGGCATCGCGGGGCCTTTCTGTCCAGAGTTCGAGGGGGCTGGGAGGTGCAAAGCTGACGGTTCGGGTCGAAGCCTTATCAGGTGCAGGACCGTGCGGTGGCCGCCTCCTTACAATCGGTGTTTCGCTGCTTCAAGAGGTTTTCTGCAGGCAGGCCGGTGATTTGCGCGCCTTCGCCGGGCGGGCGCGTCCGCTGGCTGCCGCGGGGGCAGCGAAATGGTGCGTCTGGACTTTTGCAGCATGTGCCGGTAAGCCCCCCTTGATTTTCAGCAAGCCTTCCAAGCCAGCCGAAGTCCATCTCATCAGAGGACAGGAAATGGCACATTGGAAGGTTTTGCAACTGGCGGCGCCGGTTTTTTTCGCCCTGGCGGGTGCGGCATCGGCGCAAGCGGTTGCGGTTGAGACCGCAAGGGGCAGGGTGGAGCTGCCTGAAATCCCAGAGAGAATCGTGGTTCTTGACGTGGCTGCGGCGGATACGCTGGACGCGCTTGGGGTGCAGCCGGTGGGCGTACCTGCCGAGATGTTTGTCAGCTATCTGGACGATTTGAAGGAAGGCGCAGATTCTGCCGGCACGCTGTTTGAGCCGGATTTCGAGGCGATTGCCATGCTGGCGCCGGACCTGATTGTGGCGGGCGGGCGGTCCTCCACGCAAGTGGAGCCGCTGTCGGAGATTGCGCCTGCCATCGACATGACGATCTGGGGCACCGATCTGGCACAGCAGGCGCTGGCGCGGCTGCGCAGCTATGGCCAGCTGACGGGGCGCGCGGAGCGGGCGGCAGAGCTGGAGGCGGCGTTCGAGGCCAAGCTGGCAGAGGCCAAGGCGGCGGTGGCCGGGCGCGGCGATGCGCTGATCGTGATGACCAACGGGCCGCGGGTCTCGGCCTATGGGGCGCAGTCACGGTTCGGCTGGCTGCATAAGGCGCTGGAGCTGCCGGAGGCGGTGCCGGATCTGGATGCGCAGACCCATGGCGAGGCCATATCGTTTGAATTCATTGCTGCCGCAGATCCCGACTGGCTGATCGTGGTGGACCGGGCTGTGGCGCTGGGGCAAGGCAATCAAGCCGCCGCGGTGACGCTGGACAACGCGCTGGTTGCAGGCACCAAGGCCTGGGCCGCGGGGCAGGTGATCTATCTGAACGCCGCCAATATCTATGTGGCGGGCGGCGGTATCCAGTCGATGAGCGCGACATTGGAAGAAATCAAAGCCGGGTTTTCGCAGGGCGTCAAAGCCGGTGGCTGATCTGGCTGCACCTCAGCCGCGTGCGCCGCGCCGCTGGCTGCTGCTGGCGGCGGCGCTCTTGGTGCCGTTGGCGCTGGTCAGCCTGCTGGTGGGGGCCGGGCCGCTGCCGCTTGGCTCCTTGCTGAGCGATCCGCAGGCGCTGCAGGTGCTGGCGGTCAGCCGCATTCCGCGCACTGCCGCAGTGCTGCTGACCGGTGCCGCGATGGCGGTGGCGGGGGTGATCATGCAGCTTTTGGTGCGCAACAAGTTTGTCGAGCCGGGCACCACCGGCACCAGCGAGGCAGCAATGCTGGGCCTTTTGGCGGTGACGCTGATGGCCCCCGGCGCGCCCATTCTGGTCAAGATGCTGGCCGCCGCTGGGGCGGCGCTGGCGGGTACCGGGGTCTTCATGCTGCTGGCCCGCCGCATCCCGCCGCATCAGGTGCTGCTGATCCCATTATCCGGGCTGGTCTATGGCGGGCTGCTGATGGCGGTGGCCACCTTCATCGCCATCGAGGGCGGGCTGCTGCAGTACCTTGGCGTCTGGATGAGCGGTGAGTTTTCCGGCATCCTGGCGGGGCGGTATGAGCTGCTGTGGCTGGCGGGCGGGCTGGCGCTGCTGAGTTATTTTGCCGCCGATCAGTTCACCATTGCCGGACTGGGCCGCGATGTGAGCCTGAACCTGGGCCTGCGTTACGGGCAGGTGCTGGGGTTCGGCATTGTCACCGTGTCGCTGGTGTCGTCGCTGGTGATTGTGACGGTGGGGATGCTGCCCTTTATCGGCTTGGTGGTGCCCAATCTGGTGTCGCGGCTGATGGGCGACAACCTGCGCGAAAGCCTGCCGGTGGTGGCCGCTGCCGGGGCCGGGCTGCTCTTGGTCTGCGATATTCTGGGGCGGGTGCTGCGGTATCCCTATGAGATCCCGGCCGGCACCGTGTTCGGCATCTTCGGTGCCGCCGTGTTCCTGTACCTTCTGCTGGGGCGGCGGGCGGGTGGCTGACCGGCGGCTGATCGTGCTGGGCTGCCTGCTGGCGGCGGCGGCGGCGCTGTTCCTGTTCTGGGGGTTGCGCGGGCCGACCGCCTATATTCTTGAGCTGCGGCTGGTCAAACTGACGGCCTTGCTGGCGGTCGGGGCCTCAGCCGGCGTGGCGACCGTTCTGTTTCAGACCATCAGCCAGAACCGCATCCTGACGCCCTCGATCATGGGGTTTGATGCGCTGTTTCTGCTGCTGCAGACCGGGCTGGTAGCGGGGCTGGGGGCTGCGGACGCCAGCCGCATTTCCGGCCTTCCGGGGTTTGCGCTAGAGACCGCGGTGATGCTGGGTGCGGCGCTGGTGCTGTTCACCAGCCTGCTGGGCCGCACCCGGCACGATATCCAGCTGATGGTGCTGGCGGGCGTGGTGCTGGGGGTGATGTTCCGGACCCTGACGGCCTTTTTGCAGCGGCTGATGGAGCCTTCGGAGTTCACCATGGTCGAGGCGCGGATGTTTGCCCAGTTCAGCGGCATCGACCGCTCCGCGCTGATGGCGGGGCTGGGGCTGATGGCGCTGGCCGCCCTGTGGCTGGTGCGTCATCACCGCGTGCTGGACGTGGCCGCTCTGGGCCGCACCCCGGCGCGCAGCCTCGGCGTGGCATATGACGGGCTGCAACTGCGGGTGCTGTGCCTGATTGCGGCGCTGGTGTCGGTTGCGACCGCGCTGGTGGGGCCGCTGGCCTTCCTTGGGCTGCTGGTGACTAGCCTGGCCCACAGCCTGATGCAGAGCCACCGCCACGCGCTGCTGTTGCCCGCCGCCGCCCTGATCGGCGCGCTGATCCTTGTGGCCGGGCAAACGGTGTTCGAGCGGCTGCTGCATCTGCAATCCACCCTGGCCGTTGTGATCGAGTTCTGCGGCGGGTTGTTGTTCCTGGTCCTGCTGGTGAGAGGAAAAATCCAGTGATCCAAGTTTCAAACCTCAGCTACGGCTCCGCAGCGAGCCCCATCCTGCAAGACGTGAGTGCCGATATCCCGGCAGGCCAGGTGACGGCGCTGATCGGTCCCAATGGCGCGGGCAAATCGACGCTGCTGAAGCTGATTGCCCGGCAGATGACGCCCGCTGGCGGCAGCATCCGCATGGACGGGTTGGACCTGGTTCAGGCGGTTCCAGCGGTGCTGGCGCGCAAGATGGCGGTGGTGGCGCAGCATTTGAGCGTCGCCAGCCGGGTGCGGGTGCGCGACCTGGTCGGCTTTGGCCGCTGGCCGCACAGCGCGGGGCGGCTGGGGCCTGCGGATCACGCGGCCATTGACGGGGCGGTGGCGCTGTTTGATCTGGGCTGCCTGCAGACCCGGTTCCTGGATGAGCTGTCCGGCGGCCAGCGGCAGCGGGCCTTTATCGCCATGGCCTATGCGCAGGACACTGACTGGCTGCTGCTGGACGAGCCGCTCAATAACCTCGACCTGCACCATGCCCGCAACCTGATGGCGCAGCTGCGGCACCTGGCAGAGGCGCAGGGCAAGGGGATTGTGATCGTGGTGCATGATCTGAACTATGCGATCAGCTGGTCCGATCACGTGGTGGCGCTGCGGGAGGGGCAAGTGGCCTTTCAGGGCCCGGTGGCAGAGGCTGTAACTGCGGAGCGCCTGAGCGCGCTCTATCAGACGCCGGTGGCAATCACCCGGCTGGAGGGGCAGGTGTTTGCGCAGTACCACCGTTAAGTCTGCAGGTTGTAATCAGGATGGTGCTGAATTCGTGGCGTCAAACCCTCAGCCCGGCAGGCGCAGGGCTGCGCAGCCTTTCAGGGCGGCGGCGTCATCCAGAATGACATGCACCGGGGCGGCGATGCGGGCGTCGAGTGCGAAGGGTTGCTGGAAGCGCTCCGCAAAGAGCCCCCGCGCCGGGGAGGTGAGGATGCTGCGGGCCACGGCGCCGGCGAAATACATGCCCTGCGCGGGCAGGAAAGCCAGCATCAGGTTGCGGGCCAGCAGCGCCAGCAGATGGGCATAGAAGCCCAGGAACTCCTGCGTGCCCGCATCATCTGCCGGGAAATGGCTGCGCACCGCCGCATGGCCGCGGCCGGAGAACAGATGCTCGACAGTGGTGAACGTTCCGGCCTTCGTCACGTGGCTGCGCAGGCGCTCTGCCACGTCCAGCGGCAGGCTGACATGGCCGTATTCCACGTTGAGGCATTGCAGCTGCCCGCCGGCGTCTAGCACCGGTGAGAGGTTGAAACCGGTGCCGATGCCCACCACCAGCCGCTGGCCGTCTCCGCCCGCATCGCTTGCAGGGGCAACCACTGTGTCCAGGCAGTCTGCCTGCAAATGCGGGCAGACTTGCCCCAGTGCTGCAAGGTCATTGAGCAGATGCACCTGCGCGCCGTTCAGATGCCGCGACAGCGCTGCGGCGTCAAAGTGCCAGTCCCGGTTGGTCAGCCGCGCGGTGGCGCCGGTGACCGGACCGGCGATGGCAATGGCGAGTTCCTCCACGCCGCCGGGGGCGGCATCCTGAAGGTATAGGTCCATCACTTCCGCAAAACTGCCAAAAGCGTCGTTGCGGAAGCTTTGCACTGTGTCTGCCAGCAGCACGCCGCCGCGTGCCAGCCCCAGCCGGGTGTTGGTGCCGCCCACGTCGGCGGCCAGCCGCAGCCCGGTCAATTCAGCCGCTCGCCGGTTGCGGGCGAGAAATAGGAGACCTTGGACAGATCAAAAGCCAGGTCCAGCATCTGCCCCGGCTGCGCCCGGGTTTCGGCGTGCAGCCGCGCGGTGACCTGCTTGCCGCCGAGGTTGGAGACCACATAAGTGTCCGCACCTGCGGGCTCCACCATGTCGATCATACAGGCGGCTTCCTGCACGCCTTCGCCTGCGCGGAAGCCCGCCTCGGCAATGTCTTCGGGGCGCACGCCCAGGATCACGTCCTGTGGCAGGCCGGTGGCGCGGCTGTCCTTCAGCACGATCGGGGCGCTGCCGCCGCAGTCCATCTCGATCCTTGTCCCGTCGCCGTTCGCCTGAGCGCGGGCCGGGATCAGGTTCATCGCCGGGCTGCCCATGAAGTCGGCCACAAACAGGTTGGCGGGCTTGTTGTAAATTTCGGCAGGCGTGCCGATCTGCTGCACCACACCGCCCTTCATCACCACGATCTTGGTCGCCAGCGTCATCGCCTCGATCTGGTCGTGGGTGACATAGACCATGGTGGCGCCTAGGTTGTGGTGCAGCTTCTTGATCTCGGTGCGCATCTCGACGCGCAGTTTGGCGTCGAGGTTCGACAGCGGTTCGTCGAACAGGAACAGTTTGGGGTCGCGCACCAGTGCGCGGCCCATCGCCACCCGCTGGCGCTGGCCGCCGGACAGCTGGCCCGGGCGGCGGTCCAGCAGCGCCTCGATCTGCAGCTGCGCCGCGACCTCCTTCAGCTTGCGCTCCTGGGTGGCGGCATCGGCGCCGCGCACCTTCATGCCGAAGGTGATGTTCCTGGCAACCGTCATCGTCGGGTAGAGCGCGTAGGACTGGAACACCATGGCGATGTCGCGGTCCTTGGGGCTGACGTGGGTCATATCGCGGCCGCCGATTTCGATCTGCCCGCCGGAAATCGGCTCCAGCCCGGCGATGCAATTGAGCAGCGTGGACTTGCCGCAGCCGGAGGGGCCAACCAGCACCAGGAAGTCGCCCGGCTCAATACTGACGTTGATGTCCTTCAGGATCTCGGTCGCGCCGTAGTTCTTGCGCAGGTTGGTGATGTCCAGAATGGGAGCCATGAGTTTACCCTTTCACAGATCCAGCGGTCAGGCCGCGGATGAAGTATTTGCCGGCAACGGCATAGACCAGCAGCGTCGGCAGCGCGGCGATGATCGCGGCGGCCATGTCGACGTTGTATTCCTTCACGCCGGTGGTCGAATTGACGATGTTGTTGAGCGCCACGGTCACCGGCTGGGTGCCCGCCTGGCTGAAGGAGACGCCGAACAGGAAGTCGTTCCAGATCTGGGTGAACTGCCAGATCACGGTAACCACGATGATCGGCAGGCTGAGCGGCAGGAAGATCGACCAGAAGATCCGGAAGAACCCCGCGCCGTCCACCTTGGCCGCCTTCACCAGATCCTGCGGGATGGTGACATAGAAGTTGCGGAAGAACAGCGTGGTGAAGCCGATGCCATAAATCACATGGACAAAGATCAGCCCCGGAATGCTGCCTGCCAGGCCCATAAGCCCCAGCATCCGTGCCATTGGCAGCAGAACCACCTGGAACGGGATGAAGCAGCCGAACAGCATCAGCGAGAAGATCAGGTTGGCGCCGCGGAACCGCCACTGCGCGATGACATAGCCATTTGCCGCCCCCAGCATGGTGGAGATCGCCACCGCAGGCACCGCGATCACCACGGAGTTCCAGAAGAACGGGCGCAGGCCCTCGCATTGGATGCCGGTGCAGGCCTCCGACCAGGCGGTGCGCCAGGCGTCGAAGGTCACTTCCCGCGGGAAGGCGATCAGGCTGCCGGTGCGGATTTCCTCCAGGCTTTTCAAGGAGGTGGTGATCATCACAAAGAGCGGCATCAGATAGAACAGGGCAAACAGGCCCAGGAGGGTGAACAGCGTCCAGCGCAGGGCGAAGTGGCTCCAGTTGCGGCGGCTGGCTGCGGCGGCGGGGGCAAGCGTCACGTCAGTCATGTTTGGCCCTCAGCTCAGAGTAGAGATACGGAACGATGATCGCGAACACCACGCCCATCATGACCATGGCAGAGCTGGCCGCCTGGCCGATATCGCCGCGGGAAAAGGCCATCGTATACATATAGGTGGCGGGCAGATCGGTGGCATAGCCGGGGCCGCCGCCAGTGAGGGCAATCACCAGGTCGAAGCTCTTGATCGCCAGATGCGCCAGCACGATGAAGGCAGACAGGAAGATCGGCGCCATCGAGGGGATGATGATCGCGGTATAGATCCGCCAGGTGGGGATGCCATCGACCTGTGCGGCCTTGATGATCTCGCCATCGACCCCGCGCAATCCGGCCAGGAACAGCGCCATCACAAAGCCGGACGCCTGCCAGACACCGGCGATGACCACCGCATAGATCGCCTTGTCCGGGTTGATCACCCAGTCGAAGGTGAAGCTGTCGAACCCCCAGCCCCGCACCATGGCTTCCAGCCCCAGACCGGGGTTCATGATCCACTTCCAGGCGGTGCCGGTCACGATCAGCGACAGGGCCATCGGATACAGATAGATGGTGCGCAGGACGCCCTCGGTGCGGATCTTCTGGTCCAGCAGGATGGCCAGCATCAGGCCCAGGACCATCGAGATCAGGATGAACAGGGTGCCGAACACAAACAGGTTCGACATCGCGGTGTCCCAGCGCGGCGCGTTGAACAGGCGCTCGTACTGGATCAGCCCGTCGATCTCGTATTTCGGCAGCAGGCGGGAGCGGGTCAGCGATACCCAGGCGGTCCAGGCAATGAAGCCGTAGACAAACACCAGTACCGCGGCGAAGGACGGCGCCAGCACCATCTTCGGAATATGACGTTCAAGCCATTCAGTCATAGTGACGGCCCTTGAATTAGGTGGCCCCGCATCCCGGAGGACGCGAGGCCCGGGGGAGGATCACATGGAGTTGGCGACAGCGTCGGCCAGCATCTGCACGGCCTCAGCCGAGGACATGTCCGAGTTGAAATGCGCAGTCACCACGTCGGTGATGGCGCCAGCCTGCGCGCCGCGCAGGGCCATGCCGTGGGCATAGCTTGGCAGCAGCGAGCCATTGTCCGCGCTGTCGCCCATGTCCTTGGCCGACAGGTGGGCGCAGGTGTCAAATGCATCCAATTTCACGTCCACCCGCGCCGGGATCGAACCCTTGTTGAGGTTGAACACCTCCTGGAATTTCGGCCCGACGATCAGCTTGGCCAGAAGATCCTGCCCGGCCTGCTTGTCCTCGCCGTCGACCTCGAACATGGCAAAGCTGTCGACGTTATACAGGAACCCGTCGCCCGGCACCGAGGCGCAGAGGAAATCCTTGCCCGGCTCCTTGCCCGCGGCCAGGAACTCGCCCTTGGCCCAGTCGCCCATGATCTGGAACGCCGCCTCGCCGTTCATCACCATCGAGGTGGCCAGGTTCCAGTCGCGGCCCGGGAAGTTGGCGTCGACAAAGCCGCGCATCTTGCGCATCTGGTCAAACACCGCGGCCATTTTGCCGGACTTCAGGGTGTCCATGTCCAATTCGACAAATGCCTTGCGGAAATCCTCCGGCCCCAGGATGCCAAGCGCCACGGCCTCGAACACGGTGGCGTCCTGCCAGGCCTGGCCGCCATGCGCCAGCGGGGTGATGCCCGCGGCCATCAGCTTGTCGGCGGCGGCGTTGAAGTCTTCCCATGTCTGGGGCATTTCGATGCCGTTGGCCTCCAAGAGCGCGGCATTGGCCCAGATCCAGTCGACGCGGTGCACGTTCACCGGTGCTGCGCACCATTTGCCCTCGCATTTCATGTGTTCGGCGATCGAGCCGGGCAGCACGTCCCCCCAGCCCTCGGCCTCGGCCACGGAGGAGATATCGGCGAGCACGCCTTCTTCATACCATTCCTGGATGGCGGGGCCTTTCAGCTGAACGGCAGTGGGCGCGTTGCCGGAGAGAACCCGGGCGCGCAGTGCGGTCATTGCTGCATCACCGCCGCCGCCGGCCACCGGCATGTCGGTCCAGGTGCCGCCGTTGTCGGCAAATTCCTGTTGCAGGACCGCGGCCGACTTGGCCTCGCCGCCGGATGTCCACCAGTGCAGAACTTCGGCCTCCGGCCCGGCCACAGCCGGTGCCGCACAGGCCAGTGCCACGGCCGATGCGGCCGCAAAAGCGGTGTATTTCATCGCTCATTCCTCCCTTATGTGACGGCTGCTCCCCGCAGCCTTCGCCAATCAGCTTGCCCGGTCCCGGTGCTGCATTTCAATTGCCCGGCAGTGGCCCGGACGCCTGCCGCAGCAGTTTTTTCGCCAGCCTGTTACCTGTTGTTACGCAGCAATTGATTTTGTTGCATGATGTTACAAACAAACAGGCGGGACAGCCGCAAGGGGCGGTTTCGGGGAGGGAGCAACAGATGGCGATTCCGCGGCTTCTGGTGGTGGATGACGACGTTGAGACGCGCATGATGCTGACCCAATACCTGCGTCAGAACGGCTTTATCGCCCTGCCTTGCGGCAGCGAGGCGGAGATCCGCGAGCAGATCGGCGCGGGCCGGATCGACCTGATCCTGCTCGACGTGATGCTGGGCGATGAAAACGGGGTGGAGATCTGCACCCGGCTGCGCAGTGAGCAGGATGTGCCGATCATTCTGGTGTCGGCGCTGTCCGCCGATCACCAGCGGATGGCGGGGTATGAATCCGGCGCGGATGATTACATTGCCAAACCGTTCAACCCCGATCTGCTGCTGGCGCGCGTCCGCGCCGTGCTGCAGCGGGCGCGGCGGTCGTCGTCGCTGATCTACCGGCGCAGCGTGGCCACCTTCCGCTTTGGCGGCTGGACCTATGACGCCAAGCGGGATGAGGTGATCTCTCCCGTCGGCGTGCAGGTGGCGCTGTCGCGGCGCGAGACCGGGTTGCTCAAGGTGTTCCTGGCCAACCCGCATATTCCGCTGACGCGTGAGGAGATTGCGGCGGCACTGGATGTGACCGGCGACGGCGGCAGTGACGAGGGCTCGGGCCGCGCAATTGACGTGCTGGTGGGCCGGTTGCGCTCCAAGATTGAAGACACACCCAAGGACCCGCGGCTGCTGCGCACCGAGCGCGGCACCGGCTATGTCCTGGCGGTGGATGTTGAGACTGGCGGGGACTGAGGCCCGTGGCGCTGCGGCTCAGAACCCGGGGGCTGATCCTGCTGCCGCTGGCCTTTGCCGCCGGGCTGGGCGGTGCCTGGGGCTGGTTCCACTCCGGCGCCAGCTGGCAGGCGCATCTGACTCGCGCTGCCATTTCCGGCATTACATTGGACGCCACCCTGCGCCGCGGCGCGCCGCCGCCTGCGGGGGTGACAGTAACGTCCGTGGCGCCGGAAAAGGCTGCGTCCCTGGCCGCTGGCGATTATCTGCGGCTGCAGGGGATCGCGAAGCCTTCCCTGTTCACCAATGTCTCGATCTTGGACAGCGGCCCCGATCCCCTGTCAGGGGAGGTTCTGGCGCTGGTTATCGCCTCCCCCGCCCTGCGGTATCCGGTGGCGGAACTGCCGCCCGCAGGAGGAGCCACCGCGGCAGAGAAACTGGGGGCGGTTACCCGGCTGCTGGCAACCTATTGCAGTGAGCCGGTGATCTTTGCGCGCGCGGGCTATGGCCCCTGGCAGCGGGTCGACGGCACTGCCGTCTGGGGCTGTTCTGCCGCGCCGCGCGACCTGCGCCTGCCGGCGGTTCTCTTGTCGCTGCTGGCCCTGGCGGTGCTGGCGACGCTGGTGATGGACACCTCGGCCCATTTCGACCGCTTCGCCCGCGCTCTGCGCCACCGCCGCCGGCTGGGCGGGCCGGACGCCTATGCGATGCAAGGCCCCGGCGAGCTGCAGGAGATCGTCTCAGCAGTGAACAGCTATCTGGAGACAGAGCGCGAACAGCTTGCCAGCCGCGCCGCGGTGCTGTCCGGGATCAGTCACGACCTTGGCACCCCCGCCACCCGGCTGCGGCTGCGTGCGGCGCTGATCCAGGACGTGGAGCTGCGCCAGAAGTTCGAGGCGGATCTGGACGCCATGACCGGCATGATCGAAAGCGTGCTGACCTACACCCGCGCCGAGATGAGCGCCGAGACCCCGCGCCGCCTGTCGCTCAGCTCCTTGGTGGAGGCGCTGGCGGCTGATTATCAGGACATGGGCAAACCGGTGGAGCTGCTGCCGCCGGAGCCGCAGGTGGCGGCGGGCGGGCGGTCCGTTTTTACCTCTGCCCCCGGCCAGAGCGCGGTGCCGCAGGGTCAGGTGATGCTGGTGGTGGCGCGGCCTGTTTCCTTGCAGCGGGCCATCACCAACCTGATCGACAATGCGCTGAAATATGGCCGCCGCGCCGCCATCAGCCTCAGTTCCACTGCCGATCACGCGATCATCACAGTGGAGGACGAAGGCTCCGGCATGACGGCGGCGGAGATCACCGAGGTGATTGCCCCGTTCCGGCGCGGCGAAAACACCCGGGCCATCGACGGCTTCGGGCTGGGGCTGACGATCGTTGCCACGGTGGCAGAGCAGCACGGCGGGCGTCTCACTTTCGAGGACGGCAGGCGGGGCCTGCGTGCCGTCCTCGAGATTTGCCGCAACTGACCGGCGGCGGGCGTTACCCCAGTACTGCCTTGACCGCGCGCAAGGTGGCGTCGACCACCTGATCGGCCTCGGCGCGGGTCAGGCAAAACGGCGGTGCGAAGCCCAGGATGTCACCCTGCGGCATGGCGCGGGCAATCACCTTGTCCTGCTCCAGGAGCTTGGCAGAGATCTGCGGCCCGATCTTGTCAGCGGCATCAAAGAAGGTGCGGCTGTCCTTGTCCTTCACGAACTCCACCGCACACAGCATCCCCTCGCCGCGCACCTCGCCCACGTTGGCGTGGCCCATCAGCGCCTCTGCCATGGTGGCGTTCAGATAGGCACCGGTTTCGCCGGCATTGGTGACAAGGTTCAGCTCGTCGATCAGCTTGAGGTTCGCCACTCCCGCCGCCGCCCCGATCGGGTGCGCGGAGTAGGTCCAGCCGTGGCCGATCGGGCCGTTCTCATCGGTGCCCTGCTCCAGCACCTTCCACATCTTGTCGGAGACGATGGACCCCGAAAGCGGCGCATAGGCCGAGGTGAGGCCCTTGGCGATGGTGATGATGTCGGCCTCTATCCCGTAGTGGTCCGAGCCGAACATGGAGCCGAGCCGTCCGAAACCGGTGACAACCTCATCCGCAACCAGCAGGATGTCGTGTTTTTTCAAGACCGCCTGAATGGCTTCCCAGTAGCCTGCGGGCGGCGGCACGATGCCGCCAGTGCCCAGCACCGGCTCGCCGATGAAAGCGGCGATGGTGTCTGCGCCCTCGCGCTCGATCAGCGCTTCCAGTTCCGCCGCGCAATGGGCCGCGAACTGCTCTTCGGTCTGATCCAGGTTGTCGCGGCGGTAATAGTACGGCGCCTCGGTATGGATCACCTGCTCCACCGGCAGGTCGAACTTCTTGTGGAACAGTTCGAGGCCTGTCAGCGAGCCGGTGACCAGCCCAGAGCCGTGATAGCCGCGCCAGCGGGAGATGATTTTCTTCTTCTCGGGGCGGCCCAGAATGTTGTTGTAGTACCAGATCAGCTTGACGTTGGTTTCATTGGCGTCCGAGCCGCCAAGGCCGAAATAGACCTTGGACATGTTCGCGGGCGCGCGGTCCAGGATCATCTTGGCCAGTGTGATCGAGGCCTCGGTGCCGTGGCCCACGTAGGAGTGGTAATAGGCCAGCTCCCGCGCCTGATCAGCGATGGCTTCAGCGATCTCCTGGCGGCCATAGCCCACGTTTACGCAGTAAAGACCCGCAAAGGCATCGAGCAGCTTGTTGCCATCACGGTCTTCGATGAACACGCCCGAGGCAGTTTTAATGACCCGGTTCGGGCTGTCGCCGCGGGCGTGCTGCGCCAAGTGGGTCGAGGGATGGAAAAAGTTCTCGCGGTCCCACTGGTCAAGCTGGTCGTTCTTCAGCATTGGTGTTTTCCTTCTCAAGTTCTGCGGCAAACCGGAATTCTGCGAGAATTCCGGCCCGGATTCCGGCGCGGAATCCGGGATGTCCCGCCTGTGTCTGACACCCGGATTTGCCGTGCAAATCCGGGCCGGACTCCGCGCCGGAGTCCGGTATCCTCACGCCCAGTCGCGGCAGACGTATTTAACCTCGGTGAATTCCTCCATGCCCAGCCGCGCGCCTTCGCGGCCCAGGCCGGATTGCTTGGTGCCGCCAAAGGGGATCGGCGCGCCGGTCACCTTGGTGCGATTGACCGCCACCATACCGTATTGCAGCGCGCGGCTGAGACGGTAAATGCGGCGCGGGTCCTGGCTGTGGACATAGGCGACCAGCCCGTATTCGCTGTCATTGGCGCGCGCCACCGCTTCCTCCTCGGTGTCGAAGGGGGTGATGGGGGCGACGGGGCCGAAGGTCTCCTCCGACATGATGCACGCATCTGCGGGCACATCGGTCAACACGGTAGGCTCAAAAAACAGCGGACCCAATGGGTGCCGCTTGCCGCCGCAGGCCAGCGTCGCGCCCTTTGCCAGCGCATCAGCCACATGCTCTTCCTGCTTTTGAACTGCCTTTTCATTCATCAGCGGGCCAAGGTCGCAATCCTCCATGCCTTTGCCGATGGTCAGCGCCTGGGCGGCTGCGGTGAAGCGGGCGCAGAATTCTGCATAGATCGGGCGCTCCACATAGATCCGGTTGGCGCCGAGGCAATCCTGGCCGGAGGTGGCGAATTTGGCCTTGATGGTTTCGCTGACGGCCTTGTCCAGATCACAGCCCTTGAAAACGATCACCGGCGCGTGGCCGCCCAGTTCCATCACCAGATGCTTCACCGTGTCCGCCGACTGGCGGTACAGGAGCTTGCCCACCTCAGTAGAGCCGGTGAAGGAGAGCGCCCGCACGCGGGTGTCGCGGGTCCAGTGTTCGACGATGGCGGGCGCGTGGCCGGTCACCACGTTGAACACGCCGGGCGGGAAGCCGGCGCGCTCTGCCAGCTCCGCCAGCGCCAGCGCGCTGAACGGGGTCTCAGCCGACGGGTGCGCCACCACGGTGCAGCCCGCCGCCAGCGCAGCTGCCGCCTTGCGCGTCAGCATGGCAGAGGGGAAGTTCCAGGGCGTGATCAGCGCCGCCACGCCTACCGGCTCGCGCCACAGCTCCACCTCCGCATCGGGCAGGTGGCTGGTGACGCCTTCGATATTGGGGCGCTTAGCCTCCTCAGCGTAGAACTCGACAAAGGCCGCGCCGTAATCGATCTCGCCCCGCGCCTCCGACAGCGGCTTGCCCTGTTCCAGCACCATGATGCGGGCGAGGTCTTCTTTGTGATCCAGTTGCAGCTCAAACCAGCGGCGCAGGATGGCGGCGCGCTGTTGCGGGAGCATCCCGGCCCAAGCCGCAAAGGCCGTCTGCGCCGCATCCACCGCGGCAGAGGATTCTTCTGCTGAAAGGCTGGCCACATGGCCCAGTTCCGCTCCGTCCGCCGGATCGAAAACCGGGAAGGTCTCGCCATTGGCGGCGGCGCGCCATTTGCCGCCTATGTAGGAAAAAGAGCGCACCAGGGCTTTGTCGGCAATCCCGGTCCGGGCTGAGAGTGCGGTCTCTGTCATGGCTGTCCTCCTCATGTCTTGCAGAGGAATGTGCCTGACGCGGGCAGAGAATGTGACTGAAGTTCAGGGGCGGTGCAGAAGAAACAGCTGCCGCTCAGGGGTATTTGCGCGGGATCACCCCTGCTCCAGAAGAATGTCCAGCGGCGGCGCGCCGGTGCCCTTGACCGGCTTGGTCACCACATAGGTGAAATAGCGGGAAAGTCCGATGCGGGCGTCCAGCATCTCATCGATCAGCCGTTGATAGGCGTCGATGTCGCGGGTGACGATCTGCAGCAGGTAGTCGAACCCGCCCCCCAGCGCCCAGCAGGCGGTGACCTCCTCATAGCGCTGCATCGCAGCCTCAAACGCGCGGAAGCTGGCGGCGGTATGGTCGGCAATCTCAGCCGCGACAAAGACTGTCACATGCGGCGCCAGTTTGCGCAGGTTGATACGGGCGCCGTAGCCCTCGATCAGCCCGGCCTGTTCCAGTTTCTTCAGCCGGTCCCAGCAGGGGGTCGGCGACAGGCCGATCCGCACGGCCAGCGCGGCCTTGGTGATGCGGCCCTCGGTGGAGAGCACGCGCAGAATGTCGAGATCGCGCTGGTCCAGTTGCATGTCTTCCGCCTATCAGCCGGCGGTGACGCCGACAACCGCAACGCAGTCGCCGGATTTAATCAGCCCGGGGAAGTGGCGGCTGATCAGGAGGCCGGCACGGCGGGCGCGGTATTCCACCGGCGGCTGGCCGGTGCGGTCCAGAGGCCAGACGCGGGCTAGGAGATCACCCTTGGCAACTGCTTCGCCGAGGTCTGCCATGATCTCAAACAGCCCGTCGCCTTCGCTGAACAGGAAGCAGTCATCATCCGGCATTGTCAGATTGACGGTGTCGTCTATCTTCATTTCGCCCCGCAAAATACCCGCATGGATCAGCACATTGCGCAGCCCCTTCTTGGCAATCGCATTGCTGCGCGCAGATGACGACCCGCCGCCGCCAAGTTCCGTTGTGACCAGGACCTTGCCCATTTCCTCGACCGCAGTGTCATACATGCCGCCGCTGTCGATCTCCAAAAGCTCCACCGAATAGGGCGCATTGAAGGCCTTCATTGCGGCGAAACACGCTTCCTGCGTGGCCTTGTCCTCCAGGATATGGGCGGCGGCGAAGGGTACGAAATCCAGCGTTTTGCCGCCGGAGTGGAAATCCACCGCCAGGTCTGCCATCGGCAAGAGTGTGCGCTGGAAGTAGTCGGCGATCTTCTCTGTCACGGTGCCGTCTGGGCGGCCCGGGAACGACCGGTTCATATTGCCCTTGTCGATGGGAGAGGTGCGGCTGGCGGCGCGGAAGGCCGGGTAGTTGAAGGCCGGTACGATGATCAGCCGGCCGGTGATGTCCCCCGCCAGCGTGGTCGCGGCCAGTTCCTGAAGTGCAATCGGGCCTTCGTATTCGTCGCCGTGGTTGGCACCTGTCAGAAGTGCGGTCGGCCCCTCGCCGTTCTTGATCACCGTCAGAGGGATCATCACCGAGCCCCAAGCAGAATCATCGCGGCTGTAGGGCAGCTTCAGATAGCCGTGGTGCACCCCGTCCTGGTCCAGCGGGATGGTGGGGGAAATTGGATTTTGCTTCATGGCTCAGTCCTTCACGAACATCTTGCGCGGCACATCGGACAGGCATTCCGGCCCGTTCGCCCCGATGCGGATGCTTTCGGTGATCTCAAATCCCCAATCCTCCATCCAGAGGCCGGTCATGAAGTGGAAGGTCATGTTCTCCTTTAGGACCGTGGTGTCACCCGGGCGCAGCGACATGGTGCGCTCGCCCCAGTCCGGCGGGTAGGAAACGCCGATCGGATAGCCGGTGCGGTTGTCCTTTTCGATGCCGTATGTCTTCAGCACCTTGAAAAACGCTTTGGCGATATCCTCGCAGGTGTTGCCGGCCTTGGCCATTTCCAGCCCGGCCTCCATCCCCTCCAGCACGGCCTTTTCGGCGTCCAGGAAGGTCTGCGTCGGCTTGCCCAGGAACACGGTGCGCGACAGCGGGCAGTGGTAGCGGTGGACCACGCCTGCGATCTCGAAAAACGTGCCCTCGCCGGATTTCATCGGCAGGTCGTCCCAGGTCAGATGCGGCGCAGCCGCGTCAGAGCCGGAGGGCAGCAGCGGCACAATCGCCGGGTAGTCGCCGCCAAAGCCAAGCTCCGCGTCATAGCGCAGGCCGGCGTCATAGATATCGGCCACCAGATCGCATTTGCGCATCCCCGGTTCGACACGCTCAAAGATCCTCTGGTGCATCCGCTCCACAATCTTGCCCGCCTGCCGCATGTAGGTCAGCTCGGCCTCGGATTTCACCGCCCGCTGCCAGTTTACCAGCGCGTTTGCATCGCCGAACCGCGCATTCGGCAGGTGCTTTTGCAGGGATGCATAGGCCGCGGCGGTGAAATAGTAATTGTCCATCTCAACGCCGACCGCGCCGCCGTCCAGCCCACGGTCTTTCAGTTGCGCCGACAGGTAATCCATCGGGTGGCGCTCGGTCGACTGCACGTAGTGATCCGGGTAGCCGATGATGTTTGCAGGCTCCATCCAGCAGGTGCGCAAGGCCCCATTGGCGTCCTGGCCGCGCCCGTACCAGACCGGCTCACCGTCCAAGCCGACGACAACACATTGATGCACATAGAAGGACCAGCCGTCATAGCCGGTCAGCCAGTTCATGTTTGAGGGATCGGTGACGATCAGAAGGTCAAGCCCGCGGCGGGACATTTCGGCCCGGGTCTTGTCGAGGCGCGCCTGATATTCTGCGCGGGAGAAATACAGCTTGGGGTCTGCCATATGCGTGGTTCCTGGTTGATCAGCTGGTGAAAGTGGCGCCAGCCCCCGCCGCATCAGCGCGGGAGCCTGCAAGCGTTGCGATGGCGGTGTCCTGCACACCGGTTCCTGTGAGGTCGGCAATGATCAGTTCGTTGTCCGACTGGCGGCCGGGGGCCTGCCCTGAGGTGATGGCTCCCAGTTCCGTAAAACTCTGGTGCCCGGCGATCAGCCCCGCGGCGATGGCGCTGCGCAGCTCGCCCTTGACGGCGCATTGCGCCTGGCTGTCGGGCACATAGAGGTCCGCCTTGGTCAGACAGGCAGGCTCCAGCTCGCATTTGTGCTCCTGGTCGGAGCCCATGGCGATCACCAGCTGGCCGGGCCGCAGCCATTCCGCCTGGACCACAGGGTCGGCTGCTGGGGTTGTGGTGACGACAATATCCGCCCCGGCAACCGCCTGCGCGATGTCGGCAGCGGCGGTGACATCAATTCCCAGCTCGCTGCGCAGGCTGGCCGCCGAGGCCTCTGCCTTGGCGCTTTCCCGCGCCCAGATGACGACGTTTTGAATGCCGCGCACCAAGGTCATCGCTTTCAGCTGCATCCGCGCTTGCACACCTGCGCCAATAATGCAGACGCGGGACGCATCCGCCCGCGCGAGGTGGCGCGCTGCGACCGCCCCCGCCGCAGCGGTGCGCACATCAGTGAGATAGCCATTGTCCAGAAGCAGCGCCTGCAGCAGGCCGGTCCGGCTGGAGAACACCACCATCAGCCCTGTGGTGCTGGGCAGGCCCAGCTTGGGGTTGTCGAAAAACCCCGGGCTCATCTTCATCGCAAAGCTGTCGATCCCCGGCACATAGGCGGTCTTCACGCAGACCTCGCCTTTGTGATCGGGCACCGGCAGCGTCATGATCGGCGGCATCACAACCTTGCCGCCGGCAAGAGTGGTGAAGCCCTGCTCGACACAGTCCACCGCATCCGCGTCCAGCGGCACCAGATCGCGCAGCTCCGCTTCGGTCAGGATCTTGATGTCAGGCATCCGCGCCTCCCTTGCTCTCCGCCGCCACATCCACATCTTCACCATCGATGATGCGCTTGTGCAGGTCCATGGCGATGTTCTGGCCGCTCACCAGCACCGCACAGCGCCCTGGATTGCCTATCTTGCCCGCCAGCAGCGCCGCAATGCCGACGCTGCCGGAGCCTTCGATCACCAGCCGCTCCTCGAAATAGGCATGGCGGATGGCGGCCGCGATTTCCGTCTCGGAGAGCAGCACCACATCATCGGCGAATGCCTTTGTCATTTCAAAGGTATAGGCATTTTCCAGCCCGATCCCGCCACCGAGCGAATCTGCCAGCGTCGGCAGCTCGTCAACCTGCACCGGCCTGCCGGCCTGCAGGCTGGCGTGCATCGCAGCGCCGCGCTCCATGCTGACACCGATCACCCGGATCGCCGGGTTCACCGCCTTCATCACCATCGCCACGCCGGAAATCAGCCCACCGCCGGACAGGGGCACCAGCACGGTTTGCAGATCCGGCACCTGCTCCAGCATTTCCAGCGCTACGGTGCTTTGGCCCGCAATGATGTCACGGTGATCAAATGGCGGCAGCATGGTCATGCCCTCTGCCACCAGCCGGTCGACCTCCACCTGAGCATCATCTTGCGACCGGCCTATGATCCGAACCTCGGCGCCGTGGGACTTGATGCCCTCGACCTTGTTCTGCGGCACCAGTTCCGACATGCAGATGATGCAGCGCACCCCGGCCTGCGCCGCCGCATAGGCCAGCCCGCGCCCGTGGTTGCCGGTGGAGACGCCAACCACTCCCGCCGCGCGCTGCTCTTCGCTCAGGGCCAGCACCGCATTGGTTGCTCCTCGCAGCTTGAAACTGCCGGTGATCTGGCTGCTTTCCAGCTTCAGCGAGACCTGCCCGCCGCTCCGTGCGCTCAGCACGGGTGAGGGCGCCATCGCCGTCCGCCGGACCCGCGCGGCGATCCGCGCCCGGGCCTGATAGCTGTCCTGAAGGGTGATTTTCTCAGTCATTGAACCTGTCTTGTCTTGTTAGAGTTCAAACAGCCGGCCGTAGCCCGGCACCTTATCCGTTACCCCGGCCAGCCGCAGACAGCGCCAGACCATCGCCTGGTTTGAGCTGACCACCGGCTTGCCCAGCTGGTCCTCGATCCGCTGCACGCAAGCAGCGGCGCGCAGTGCGGTGCAGGACAAAAACAGCGCATCAGCCCCTGCATCGCAGGCGGCAATCCCCGCCTCGATGATGCTGTCCTCGGAGATCCGCGCCATCTGGCGGTCGTCGGTCAGACCGAAACAGGCGGCATTCACCACCTCCGGCCCGTGCGCCGAAAAATACTGTGCCATCTCTTCGGTGACTGCGGGGCTGTAGGGGGTCAGCAGTGACACCCGCTTGGCCCCCAGCGCGGCAAACGCATCAAACGCGGCAGAGCTGGGGGTGACGCAAGGCGTGTCCGGCTTGGCCGCGTTCAGATACCGAGTCACTGCATCGTTGCCCAAGACGATGGAGGCCGCGGTGCAGCCGTAAGCCACCACATCCACCTCTTCCCCCGGCAGGATCTGCGCCGCCGCCTCAGTCAGCCGCGGACCGGTCTGCAGCAGCGTCTCCTTTGTGGTCGGGTTCTCGAATTTGATGCGGTTCACATAGACGCCCACCCGGTCCGGGTCGCAGAGCCGGGCAAAGTCGCGCTCTGACGTGTGGTCGGTCGCCAATGCCACCAGCGCGATCCGCTTGGGCACCGGGCGGTCGTCCAGCCGGGCTGGGGGCCGTGAGGGCGCGGCATGGATATCAAGAGCCATTTTCTGCTTCCTAAACAACGAGAACAGGGGTTTCCGCCAAGCTCGTCACCTTGTGCGAGACGCTGCCCAGCAGGACGCCCTCCAAGGAGCCAAGTCCGCGGCTGCCGATCACGATCAGATCATGCCCATGCTCCTTGGCAAAGCTGGTGATGGTGCGCGCCACCGGCCCGCCTTTGACAAAGGCGCGGAGGTTTTGAACGCCGCCCTCCGCCGCCAGCGCCTTACCGCGCTCGGCCACCTCCTTGGCGTGGCTGCGCATGACATCATCCAGATCTTCGGGTTGATCCGGGCGCACCACATGCATCGAGGCCTCCAGCAGCGAATGGTGGCGGTAGACGGTCAGCAGCGTCAGCGCGGCGCCGCATAGCTGAGACACTTCTGCAGCTTTGGCCAGCGCGGCCTCCGCCCCTTGGGAGCCGTCAAAGGGCACCAGAATGGATGTGAACATCGCCGTGCCTCCTTATTTGGCAAAGGCCAGGTCGCGCAGGAACAGCGCAATCTGCGGGAAGAAGATCAGCGCCACCGACACCCCCAAAAGCATCAGAATGAACGGCGGCGTGCCGCGCACCACCTCTGCGTAGGGGCGCTTGAACACGGCAATCGCGGTGAAGATATCGCAGCCGAACGGTGGCGTAGCAGAGCCAATGGCAACCTGCAGGGTGATGATGGTGCCGACCAGCACCGGGTCCAGCCCAACCGATTTCACTACCGGCGCAAACACCGGCACCAGCACCAGGATCACCACGATGGGGTCGACGAACATGCAGCCGATGAAAAACGCGATGGAGATCACAAACAGCACCCCGATGGCGCCCATCTCGGCAATGCCGATGGCGCCGAGGATCTGCTGCGGCACCTGTGCGAAGGAGATCACCCAGGAAAACGCTGCTCCAGCCCCCACCAGGATGAACACGATGGCAGTGATCAGCCCGGTGGATTTGGCGGTGTCATAGACATCCACCAGCGTCATCGAGCGGAACACCAGCACCTCCAGGACCAACGCATAGAGCACACAGGCCGCTGCCGCCTCGGTCGGGCTGAACACGCCGCCGTAGATGCCGCCGATGATGATCACCGGGAACCCCATCGGCCACAGCGCCTGCCGCATAGTCCTCAGCCGCTCGCCCCAGCTGGCTTTGGGCTCTGCCGGTACATTGTTGCGCACGGCATAGATGTAGGCATAGGCGGAAAACAGCAGCAGGATCAGCAGCCCCGGCCCGATGCCCGCAATGAACAGCTCGGCAATCGAGGTGCTGGAGACCACGCCGTAGATGATCATGCCGATCGACGGCGGGATGAGGAAAGCGATGTCGCTGGCATTGACGATCAGGGCCAGCACAAAGCTGTCCTTGTACCCCGCCTGCAGCATCCGCGGCCGCAGCGGCGAACCGATGGCGACGACGGTTGCTTGAGTCGATCCCGACACCGCGCCGAACATGGTGCAGGCGGCGGCGGTGGAAATCGCCAGCCCGCCGCGGATATGCCCCACATAGGCCATCACGACATTGATCAGCCGCCCGGCCGACTGGCCGCGGGTCATGATGTCGGCGGCAAAGATGAACATCGGCACCGCAATCAGCGATGCAGGCCGGATTCCCGCCAGCATCTGCTGCACCATGGTCTCTGTCCGGGCGAGATCGCCGAACAG
The DNA here is from genome assembly GCF_000813905.1 of Leisingera sp. ANG-M6. Taxonomy (NCBI): domain Bacteria; kingdom Pseudomonadati; phylum Pseudomonadota; class Alphaproteobacteria; order Rhodobacterales; family Roseobacteraceae; genus Leisingera; species Leisingera sp. ANG-M6. Next base: position 10,640 of record NZ_JWLG01000027.1, on the reverse strand, counting down.
CATCAGAAAGCCGATGAACGCGCCGGCAATCAGCGGGATCATCATCGGAAAGCCCAGCAGGAGCAGGACAATCATGGTCAGAAAAATGGTTGCAGCCATGGGTCCGTCCTCAAATTTCGATTTCTTCTGCGTCCTCGTACCCTTCCTGCACGTGGGTCGAGAGATAGATGCCGGGGGACGTCAGATTGCGCACAGCGGTCAGCAGGTACTGGGCGCCGGTCATGAAGAAGCCCGCAGGCACCCAGACCAGGATGACCCAGACCGGGATCTGCAGGGCGGGCAGAACACGCCCGCGCGACGCCTGCGCGCCGATGTATTTCACCGCGTAGAAGCACAGCAGGAACATGAAACCCGCGGTGACCAGCGAAATCACCACCACCATCACCTTGCGCAGATGCGGCGGCAGCAGATCATAGACCGCCGACATCCGGATGTGGCGGGCATTGCGGGCGGCATAGCTGATGCCGGCAAAGGTGATCAGGATGATCAGGATCCGGTTCAGCTCTTCGGAAAAGAAGATCGAGTTTCCCAGCACAAAGCGTCCCACCACATTGGCCACGGTATTGGCCGCCATCAGCAGCACGCCGGCGGCCAGCAGGAACGACTCGATGCGGCTGATGGCGCTGTCGATCACACCCAGGAAACCGGGCAGCGCGGAGTCATGTGTCTGGTGCATTCCTTCCTCCCCGAGGTCTGCGCACCGCTGAGCAGGCAATACCTGCTCAGCAGCGATTGCAGTGAAGGCCTCAGTTGGCGGTGGCCGCTAGATCCGCTTTCATCTGCTCCAGGATCGCAGCGCCGCTGTCGCCGGTCATCTCGATGAACTTGGCTTCAACCTCTGCCGCGGCCTCCTTGAAGCAGCTGCGCTGCTCGTCGGTCAGCACCGTCACCTGCATCTCAGGCTTGGCCTCCATGATCTTGGCCAGCTCGGTCTCTGCCGCCTGCTGCTGGTAAACCACGGTGTGGTCATAGGCTGCCGTGGCCGCATCCTGCACCAGCTGCTGATCCTCGGGGGAGAGGCCGTCGTAGAAGTGCTTGTTGGCCATCACTGCGGTGGTGAAATTGTTGTGGCCGGCATAGGTGATGTAATCGGTGACCTCGTAGATCTTGGTCGAGTAGAGGAAGAACGTCGGGTTCTCCTGCCCCTGGATCACATTGGTCTGCAAACCGCCGTAAACCTCGCCCCACGGCAGCGGCGTCGGGGTGGCGCCAAAGGCCTTGTAGCTTTCCACCAGCAGCGGGTTGGTCATCACCCGGAACTTCACCTCGTCCAGATCGGTGCAGGTGGTCACCGGCGTCTTGGTGGTCATCGCCACCTCGCCCTCGGGGAACATGTTCAAGAGCTCCAGCCCCTGATCGGCATAAAGCGGCTTGAACATACCGTTGATCGCCTTGCTCTCCTTGTAGAAGCGCGCCAGGTGGTCCTGATCGGTCGGCAGCAGATAGGGCACAAAGAACACCTGTGCCTCAGGGATCAAGGAGCCGGTAAAGCCCGGCGATTGGTCGACGAACTGCAGGATGCCGTCCTGGGTCTGCTCCATGATGTCGGCGGATTCGCCTAGGGTGCCATAAGGGAACAGCTGGATCTCGTGATCCGAGTGCGCCTCGATCTCTTCCTTGAACTTCTGCGCATAGACGCCCTGCACATCGGTCATCGCCTCCTCAAAGGCATACCGCCAGGTGTCCGCCTGCGCCGCGCTGCCCGCCAGGGCAATGCCCGCCGCCGCCAGGGCGGCGAAGCTGAATGTGACTGTCTGAGCCATGATTTCCTCCCAAGTCTCACCGGTGCCTGAGCACCGCTGCGACAGACTTGAGAGGAATTGTACTGCATGTCAATTTTTTTATTGTTGCAGGACAATCAGTATGTGAAGGGCGCGACCCCTTCCGGCGGGCGGCCCAGCATTCCGGCGATCAGCTCCAGCGCTTGGCGGAAGCGGTCCTGATCCTGCACGCTGCCCAGCGACACCCGCACCGCGTTCTGCGGTGGGGTTTTGGGCGTCAGGAACGGCGCATCCGGGGCGACCGCCACTTTCAGCTCCTGCGCGTAAGAGACAAAGCTGGCGGTGGTCCAGCCCGCGGTCAGCGGCAGCCACAGGTGCAGCGCCGACGGATGCCCCTGCCAATCCCAGCCCTGCAACACCTCTTCGGCAATGGCATACCGCTCCGCCAGAGCCCGGCGCTGCCACTGGGCCAGCTCCAGCGCGGTGCCGTCCTGCACCCAGCGGGTGGCCAGCTCGCACATCAGGGGTGTCGCCATCCAGCCGAACACGACAATCCGCCCGGTCAGCGCAGGAAGAAGATGCTCCGGCGCCGCCAGGTAACCGGCGCGCAGCCCCGACACCGTGCATTTGGTGAAGGTCGTCAGGTAAATCGACCGCTCCGGCGCCAGCGCCGAAACCGGCACGGGGCGGTCCTCCGCCACCGGGCCGAAGGCATCGTTTTCGATGATGTGCAGATCATATTTGCGGGCAATCTCCACCAGCACCCTGCGACGCTCTTCCGGCATCATCCCGGCAGTAGAGTTGGCCAGAGACGGCAGCAAAAACAGCACTTTGGGCGATTGCTCCCGGCAGTAACGCTCCAGAGCGTCCGGCAGAATGCCATCGCTGTCCGTCTCCAGTCCGGCCAGGGTCAGCCCCAGATAGGAACAGCCCGACACCAACAGGTGATGGGTGATCTTGTCCGACACCACCGTGTCGCCCGGCCGGGTCAGCGCCGACAGCGCCGCCGACATGCCGTGGCTCACACCGTTGGTCATTATGATCCGCTCTGCCGCCACCTCCAGCCCGCAGATCCTCAGCCACTCTGCCCCGGCAGCCCGGTGCAAGTCATGACCCACGTTCGGACGGCACGACAGGAAGTAGCTCGGATCCAGCGCCTCCGGCAGTTCCGCCAGGGCCTGCTGGAACCGCTCCGCGTGCTGTTGCGAAAACAGTGGCCGCGAGATCGACAGGTCAAAGCCGCCGCCCTGTTCCGAACTCAGCTGAAACGGCTGGTCATTATTCGTATCGGGGTCCAGAACATAGCTGCCACGCCCGACTTGGCCGTCGATCAGGCGCTGCCTGCGCAGCCCCTCATATGCCTTGCTCACGGTGTGCACGCTAAGCCCTAGTTCCTCAGCCATTTTGCGGTGGGTCGGCAGCTGCGTGCCCTTGGGGAGCCTGCCGTCCGATATGGCCCTGGCAATGGCTTGCGTAAGGCTGGCGTGCAGGGGCGGGGTCAGGCTGGCGGGGTCAGGGTACCATATTGTCATGCGACAATTGTACCGGTGATTGGCTGCAAAGCCCATCACAATTTCCTGCCAAGTTGTTTTTGCGGAGAATCAGCTGCAGCCAGTGCGTTTGCAGGGGTCCGGTCTGTATCGCGGCCCTGAGGGTCTGTTGCCGATACCAGAACGGCCCGTTCTGTGCGGCGGGCCTCCGCCGGGGGAGATAGCCCTGCAGTTTAACTAACTTCAAAGCAACTAGCCGGTGCGCTGTTAACCCAATGTTTGCTGCCCTTTTGAGAGGATTGCGGCGAAAATACGGCGGATCTGCCGCAATTGCCCGAATGGAGCCGTGAACATTCCCCATTCCGCCGGCAGCGTTAAGGTCCGCCCGCGCCCTTTTGGCCGGGGACCGAGCTGCCAGGAGGAAATGACGCCGTGCCGCACGACCTATCTTCCGCCGATCCGGCGCACACCTGCGAACTGCCCTGCGGCTTCAAGCTGCTTCAGGGCCAGTACCAGATTGAGCGCCCGCTGATCAGCGGCGGCTTCGGCATCACCTATCTGGCGCGCGACAGCCTGGAGCGGCGGGGGGTGATCAAGGAATGCTTTCCGGCGGGGCTTTGCCGCCGTAACGGGCCGGAGGTGGAACCGTCGGCGCCGGAACACGCCAAGTCCTGCCGCAACGTGCTGCGCGCCTTCCTGCGCGAGGCGCATCTGCTGGCCCGCGCCGAGCATCCCGGCATCGTCGGCGTGCATCAGGTCTTCAAGGAAAACCAGACCGCCTATATCGCGATGGAGTTCATCGACGGGCTCGACCTGCTGACCGTGCGTGAGGAGCAGCCGGACCGGCTGACCGCGCCGGTGCTGCGGCAGATCCTGACCCAGGCGCTGGAGGCGCTAGGCTGCGTGCACAAGCTGGGCATTCTGCACCGCGACATCTCACCCGACAATCTGCTGTTGGGCCAGGATGGCACCCTGACGCTGATCGACTTCGGCGCCGCGGCGGGCAGCACCCCCAAGGACGATACCGCACTGCCGATGCTGCTGGCGGTCAAGGACGGCTATTCGGCGCATGAGCTGTACAAGCCCGACCTGCCACAGCGCCCGGCCTGCGATATCTATGCGCTCGGCGCCACCTTCTATTACCTGATCACCGGGGAACCGCCCGCGGGCAGCCAGCAGCGGCTGAATGCGGTGATGGCGGGCAACCCCGACCCTTGCCCGCCGCTGCTGGGCGGGCCTTGGGCAGCGGATCCGGCATTGCTGGCCACTGTTGACCAGGCGATGTCGGTGCCGCCCGCTGAACGGTTCCAGTCCACCCGCGCCTGGGCAGAGATGCTGGCGGAATGCGATGCCGGGGATCCGGTGGCGGAGGCTGCGGGCATGCCGGGCGAAGATCCTGACCCTGCCGATAATGGCGCTCTGGACGCAACCATCGCCGACCTGGTGGCCGCGACCAACTCCAGCCTGACTCCCGGCCAGCCGCGCACCGCGCGCAAGGAGCCGGTGCCCGCCGCTGAGCCAGAAGCCCCCCGCCAGATGGTCAACCTGTTTGGCGAGCCGGTCAGCGATCTGGAAGCCTGGCTGGCGGAGGAAGACGCCCGCACGCGGCGCAGCCGCAACGCGCCTGCCGCCGAACAGCCGCCGGCTTCGGCAGCAGACAGCGGTGCAGAAGCGGACAAACCCACATTCGCAGGCCGCCTGCGCAGAATTTTCGGGTTCCAGGACGGCACCCCGGCAACCGTTAAGAACTGAAGGGAACGGCAATGAAATTCATCAAGGATATCATCGGTGAGAAGCGGGAACGGGTGCGGGCGGAGGCTGCAGGCCACCCCGCCGCCGAACCGGTGCAGCCGCCTGCGCGCGACCCGTTTGACAGCCTCGCTGCCGCACCTGAGGCGGAGCAGCCCAGCGTGCCCTTCAGCCTGGACCGCGGTTTCCAGCTGGACCCGGAGCCGGAGACCGCGGCAGAGGACTATGTTCTGCCCGAGGATTTCCTGGAGGAAGACAGCCCGGAAGGCGCCCGTCAGGACGGGCCGCAGGACAGCGCGGAGGAGTATCTGGACAGTCTGGGCGAGCCAGGACCGGAGGACGATGCCATCGCCGCCTTCTTTGCCCGTGAACAGGCGCAGGACTCGGCCCTGGATCCGGGTTCCGCCGCCGCGGCCCAGGAGTATGCTGAGAGTGATGATCCCTTCGCCGCCGCTTCAGAAGTAGAAGCCTATATGGAGGCGGAAGACGGCGAGGAACTGGACGCCTTTGCGGAGGAGCCGGACTTCAGCCGCCTGCAGCAGCCGGAGCCCGCCGCGGAGCAACCTGAAAGCTACCGGGTTTTCCACCGCAAGTCGGCATCTGCCCCACAGCCCGAAGTGCAGCCCGAACCGGAACGGCAACCTGACCCGGCCCCGCAGCCTCAATACGGAATGGATGCACTCGCTCCGGTCCCCGCAGAGGCACAGCCAGCCCCCCTGCCTGCAGCCGAGGCGCCGCAGAAAGCCGCGCCTGCTCCGCAAGCCGCTGAGCCGCAGGATCCGCCCACGGCTGCGGCTCCGATCGACGTGCCCGCGCCCTCAATGGGCCGCGGCGCCAGCCGCGCGGGCCGGGTCAAAACCCGTCTGCTGGGTTTCAGCCCGGCGCAGGCACCCGGCAGCGATCCCTTCGCGCGCAGCACCGAGGAGGCTGCGCCCGGCTACACCCAGTTCCCGGTTGGCTGGCTGGCGGTTGTGCAGGGGCCGGGCCGCGGTGCTGCCTTTACCCTCTTCAGCGGTGTGACGGTCATTGGCCGCGGCGAGGATCAGACCGTGCGGCTGGATTTCGGCGACAACAGCATCTCGCGCGACAACCACGCCGCCATCGCCTATGACCCGGAGCAGAAGGCGTTTTACATCGGCCACGGCGGCAAGGCCAACCTGGTGCGCCGCAACGGCCGTCCGGTGCTCAGCACCGAAGAACTGGCGGCCGGCGACGAGATCCGCATCGGCGAAACCACCCTGCGGTTCGTGCCTCTGTGCGGTGCCTCTTTTGGCTGGGATCAGCCGCAGCAAGGTGAAGGTTCCAATGCTGCATTCCGCTGACCTGGAGTACGACGCTGCAACGGCCATCAGCCAGGGCCGCCGTGAGCGTCAGGAAGATGCTGTCGCCGCCGATTTCCTGGCTGGCGCCGGCACCGGCTTTGCGGTGCTGGCCGACGGCATGGGCGGGCACGCGGCCGGCGATGTGGCCGCCAGGATCGTGGTGACGGAGGTGTTTGCGGAGCTGAAGCTGCGCACCGGCGAGCCGGAGCAGCTGGAGCCCGCCATCGGCGCGGTGCTGCACAGCGCGGCCGACGGCGCCAACGCGTGCTTGGGCGAATATGCCAGCCACCAGCCTCAGGTGCAGGCGCAGGGCATGGGTGCCACCCTGCTGGCGCCGGTGCTGTTCCGCGACCGGCTCTACTGGATTTCGGTAGGGGATTCACCGCTGTACCTGTTCCGCGACGGTGCCCTGATCCGCCTCAACGCCGATCATTCGATGGCGGCGGAGCTGGAGAAGCTGGTCGCCCGCGGCCGCCTGGACCCGGCTGAGGCCGCCGTCCACCCGGACCGCCATTGCGTCACCTCGGTGCTGACCGGCGCCGATATACCGCTGGTCGACTGCCGCAGCGCACCCGTGCGGCTGCAACACGGCGACATCGTGCTGGCCGCTAGCGACGGGCTCTTGTTCCTGGCAGAGGAGGAGATTGCCGAAGTGCTGGCCGCCGAATGCCACAGCCCAAGCGCCCGCATCGGTGCGGCGCTGATGCGGCGGCTGGAGGCGCTGGACGCGCCGGAGCAGGACAACGCGGCTTTCTGCGTGATCAAGCCGTTTGACCCGCGGGCGCCTGGACCTGCCGTTGCAGGCGCTCCTGCGGCGCCAGCGCCGGAACAGCAGCCGCCCGAACCCGCCGCCGCACGTCAGCGCGCAGGCCGACGGGTTGTCACCTTCATGGCCGCATCCTCCTGGCGCGACGCGCCGGAGGCGGGCCGCAGCAAAACGGATGCATCCGCGTGAGCCTTCCTCAAAGAGACATAAGCCCGCTGGCAGGTCAGCTGGAACAGACCCTCAGCGCGGGCTGTCTGCCGACGGAGGTCAGCGGCTGGGGCAGCAAGCTGTTGCAGCGCCTGCGCCAGCCGGTGCGGGTGGCGGTTGCAGGGGCTGCCGGCAGCGGTAAATCCGCCCTCATCGACATGCTGCTTGGCCGGGTTGTGATCGGCCGCAACGGCGGCGGCTTGCTGGTTGATGTCTGTTATGGCACCGAGGAAATGGCAGAAATTGAGACTGCCGCGGGCAAGCGGCTGCAAATGTCCGGCTTGCTGGCGCAGATGGAGCTGCCGCAGGACGCCTGCCGGGTGCGCCAGACTCTGACCGATCCGCGCCTGCGCTGGCACAGCTACCGCGAACTGCCGCTGGCGGGCCCGCAATCCGCGCAGCAGGACATGCTGCAGCAGGCCGCAGGCAACGCCGACATTTTCCTGTGGTGCAGCCAGGAATTCACCGCAGGTGAACAGGCGCTCTGGGCCGCGGTGCCCGACAGCACCAAGGATCACAGTTTCCTCGTGCTCACCATGGCCGACCGCCTGGTGATGCGCGGCACCCTGCCTGCCTTGATCGAAACGCTGGAGCCGGTGGCGGCAGAGGAGTTTCTGGGCGTCTATCCGGTCGCCGCGATCCAAGGTCTGACCGCCCGCACCGCCGGGGCCCCGCAGGACGGGCTGTGGCGCTCCAGCGGCGGCAAGCAGCTGAGCGAGGATATCCAGCGCCAGGTCGACCAGGGCCGTGCCTCAGACGTCGATCAGGCAGAGCTGCTGATCCGCCAGTTCGGCGGCACCCTGCCAGCTGAGACTGCGCCTGCTGTTCCGGCGCCGGCGGCTGCCGCCGCACCGCAGGCTGCCAGCCTGGCCGCTGCGCTGGATCAGCTGCAAACCGGCGCCGAGGCGATGCTGGCCGAAGCCGAAGCCGCCGGCGGCCCGCAGGCCGCCCCGGTCCTGGCGCAATGCATGGAGATGATCCGCAGCCTGTCCCAATCGCTCGACGCTATGCCCGCCAGCGCCGCGGTGGAGGCTGCCCGCGAGGCCGCGCAGGACGGCGAGGAAATGCTGATGCTGTGCCAGCTGGAACAGGACGAGGACGCGGCGGTCGATGCGGTGACGCTGCTGATCCAGCTGAAGAAGGAACTGATGGTAGAGCCGCCCGGATAGGGGCGCAAAACCCCGAGACCCGCGTGCCGGGCAGCAGACCAAAACTCCGAAGCAGGACACGAAATACAGGCCCCGCCATGAACATGGAAAACCAGATCGAGAGCGCCACCGACATCCGCGCCTCCGCCCGCCCCACCAACCTCGGCGCCGGGCTGGAGCCGCTGGCGGATTTCGCCCGCAAGGCGCGGCGGCTCGATGGCGCGCTGACTACCCTGCTCGGCGTGTCGGGTGAACGGGTGAAGCGCAGCCTGACCCGCTTGCAGGAGGAACTGGGAACCTTCGAGCCCAGCGTCACTCTGCTGGGGCAGGTGAAATCCGGCAAGACCTCGCTGGTCAATGCGATGGCCGGCTGGGCCGACCTGCTGCCGTCAGACGTGAACCCCTGGACCTCGGTTGTGACCTCGCTGCACCTGGAGCCGGGCGAGACCCGCACCGGGAACAAGGCCTGTTTCCAGTTCATGACCGAAGATGAGTGGGACCGGCTGACCACCAAGGGCGGCCGCATCGGCGAAATGGCTGGCCGCGCCGGCGCGGATAGCGAACTGCAGAAAATCCGCACCCAGATAGAGGAAATGCGCGACCGCTCCCGCCAGCGTCTGGGCCGCAAGTTCGAACTTTTGATGGGGCAGAAGCACGACTATGGCTATTTCGACAAGAACCTGATCGAACGCTACATCTGCCTGGGCGATGACTTCGGCGACGAGGAGCCGGGCACGGTGGACGAACAGGGCCGCTTTGCCGACATCACCCGCGCCGCCGATCTGTTCCTCAACAGCCGCTCGGTGCCGCACCGGCTGTGCCTGCGCGACACGCCGGGCGTCAACGACACCTTCATGATGCGCGAACAGATCACCATCCAGGCGATCCGCGACAGCCGCATCTGCGTGGTGGTGCTGTCGGCGGGACAGGCGCTGACCTCTGTCGACATGGGGCTGATCCGGATGATCTCCAACCTCAAGTCGCGTGAGGTGGTGATTTTTGTCAACCGCATTGATGAGCTGGCCGATCCGGCAAACCAGATTGCCGAGATCGAGGCCAGCATCCGCCAGACGCTGGAAACCCACCATGGGCCGCAGGAGGCCGAGATCATCTTCGGCAGTGCTTACTGGGCCAACCAGGTGCTGACCGGCGGGCTGGAGGATATGGACCCGTCCAGCTCTGCCGCGCTGCTGAATTGGGCCGAGGCCTCGGTCAATGCCTCCCACGCTAAAGCCACCCCCCAAAACATGGTGTGGGAGCTGTCAGGCCTCCCGGCCCTGAACCGCGCCGTGTCCGAGCGCATCGTTGCCGACCTGGGCACGCCGCTGTTGCAGCGCATTGCCGCCACCGCCACCACAGCCGCCACAGGCCAGCAGGCCGCCAATGCAATCCTGGTGCAGGGTGAAGGCAGCACAGGCGGTGCCAATATGCACGACGTCCGCACCGCCTTCGAAGACATCTGCCAGACCCATCTGGAGGCAATGGACGCAGAGGCCGGCCAGGTGCTCAATGCTTTCCGCGACCGCGCCGACCGGGCCCATGCCACCTTCACCGACCGTGCCACCCACGCGCTGATCGACCATTTGGAAAAATGGGGCGAGGATTGCCACTGGGAATACGACCCAGCCGGGCTGCGGATGCTGTTGCGCTCTGCCTACTCGGTGATGACCAGCCGTCTGCAATCTGCTGCGCAGAATCGCTACGAGGCTGCGGTGCAGGATGTGGCGGAGCTGCTCTATGACGGTTTCGGCCCGGCAGTGGAGGGCATCCAGCTGGCAGTACCCGACGTGCCCCAGCCTGCCTCCCCGGTGGCGCTGGCTCAGTCAATCGCGCTGGATTTCAACGACAGCTGGTGGGCTTCCTGGTGGCGCCGCACCCGCGGCTACAAGGCCTTTGCCAAACAGTTCCGCAGCCTGATCGAAGGCGAGACCGAGGATTTCATGACCCAGCTCAAGACAGTGCAGACCGCCGACGTCCGCGCCGCTGTCCTCGCGCGGCTGCAGGGCTTCTTCGACGGCCAGCGTGACATCCTGCTCGAGATCGCCGATTGCCGCCGCGGCGGCGGCGACATGCAGGCGCTGTTTGCGGGCGACGAGGCCCGCTATCAGCAGACTCAGACGACTACTGCCTTGGAAACACTCAGGAGTTTCACCGCATGACGTATCAGACTGCCCAGCACGCCCCGGCGCCGCTGCCTCCCGAACCCGCCCCGGCCCGCAAGCCGCGGCTGGCGCTGA
>NZ_JWLG01000026.1:0-25157 GCF_000813905.1 Leisingera sp. ANG-M6 | reverse complement strand
TCAAACTTTTCCTTAGCCATGATGGCCTCCTTTTGCTTTCGCTGCCATTGCCTGTGAATGGCGATTATTCTCCGAAGATCGCAATCTTCATGCTGTTGGCGAGACTATCAGTAATCTCGTCGAGCTCTTTTTCCGGCGCTCCAATCATTGCAGCGCCAAACAAACCCGGCCGTACTTCTTGCGTTCCGCCATTTACGGTAAACTTGTCTCCGACGGGCTCACCGGTTTCAATGTCAATCAGAGAAACCTCTGTATTGATCCCGCTGTTCGTGCTTCCGATCAATGCCCCGAGACCAGGGTTGGCAATATAGAACTGCACCACATCAACGTGTGCACGTACCGGGCGGCTCCCCGCCCGGCTTGCGCTTGACAGCACGGAAAACGACTTGGCCTGAACCGTGTCCAGAATCTGTTGTTTTGGAACAGCCGTTTTCTCGCGCGCCACCTGCGTGCTAACCGAAACCTCGGTAACACGCAGGCTGGAAGCAGTCTGCGTGTCAACCAGCTGCTGTTGCGAGCAGCCAGCCAACACGGCAAAAGTGCTTGCCAAGACAAAATTGCGCCGATTGATCATCTTACGCGTATTTCGCCTGGATCTCTTCCGAGATGTTCTGCGGAACCGGATCGTAGTGATCGAACTGCATGGTGAACTGGGCGCGGCCCGAGCTCATCGAACGCAGGGTGTTGATGTAGCCGAACATGTTCGCCAGCGGCACAAACGCGTCGATCGCGATTGCGTTGCCGCGGTTCTCCTGGCCGGACACCTGGCCGCGGCGGGATGTCAGGTCGCCGATGATGCCGCCGGTGTATTCTTCCGGGGTGATCACCTCAACCTTCATCACCGGCTCGAGCAGTTTCGCACCAGCCTTGCGCATGCCTTCACGCATGCCCATGCGGGCGGCGATTTCAAAGGCCAGAACCGAGGAGTCCACGTCGTGGAACTTACCGTCGATCAGGGCAACCTTGAAGTCGATCACGGGGAAGCCGGCCAGCGGGCCGCTGTCCATGACGGACTGGATGCCTTTTTCGACGCCCGGGATGTATTCCTTCGGAACCGCACCGCCAACGATGCGGGATTCGAAGGAGTAGCCTTCGCCTGCTTCTGTCGGCGAGATGATCAGCTTCACCTCGGCGAACTGGCCCGAACCACCCGACTGTTTCTTGTGGGTGTAGGAATGCTCGACCTCTTTGGAGATGGTCTCGCGGTAGGCCACCTGCGGCGCACCGATGTTCGCCTCAACCTTGAACTCGCGCTTGAGGCGGTCCACCAGGATGTCCAGGTGAAGTTCGCCCATGCCCTTCATGATGGTCTGACCGGACTCGATGTCGGTCTCGACGCGGAAGGACGGGTCTTCGGCGGCCAGACGGGCCAGACCCTGGGACATCTTCTCCTGGTCGGCCTTGGTTTTCGGCTCAACCGCGATCTCGATCACCGGATCGGGGAAGGTCATGGTTTCCAGAACAACCGGATCGTTGACGGCGCAGAGGGTGTCACCGGTGGTGGTGTCCTTCAGGCCTGCCAGCGCGATGATGTCGCCTGCGAACGCTTCCGTGATTTCCTCACGGTTGTTCGAGTGCATCATCATCATCCGGCCAACGCGCTCTTTCTTGCCCTTGGTCGAGTTCAGCAGGGTGTCGCCCTTGTTCAGCACGCCGGAGTAGATCCGGGTGAAGGTCAGGGAGCCGACGAACGGGTCGTTCATGATCTTGAACGCCAGGCCGGAGAACGCCATTTCGTCGTCCGCACGGCGGGCGATGTTGCGCTCTTCGGTTTCGTCACCGGGTTTGAAGCCCATGTAGTCGACAACGTCCAGCGGGCTGGGCAGGTAGTCGATCACAGCGTTGAGCAGCGGCTGAACGCCTTTGTTCTTGAACGCGGAGCCGCCCAGGACCGGAACGAAGGCCAGTTCCAGGGTGCCCTTGCGCAGCAGGGCGCGCAGGGTCGGAACGTCGGGCTCTTCGCCTTCCAGGTAGGCTTCCATCGCGTCGTCGTCCATTTCGACGGCCGCTTCGATCATCTTGCCGCGCCACTCGTCAGCCATGTCTTTCAGGCTGTCGCGGATCGGAGCTTTGACCCAGGATGCGCCCAGGTCTTCGCCCTGCCACAGCCATTCTTCCATGTTGACCAGGTCAACCAGGCCTTCCAGCTCGTTCTCGGCGCCGATCGGCACACCAACCGGAACCGCGCGGGCGCCGGTACGGTCTTCGATCATGTTGACGCAGTTGAAGAAGTCAGCGCCGATCTTGTCCATCTTGTTGACGAACACCATGCGCGGAACCTTGTAGCGGTCAGCCTGACGCCACACGGTTTCGGTCTGCGGCTCAACACCGGCGTTGGCGTCCAGAACACAGACAGCACCGTCGAGAACCGCCAGCGAACGCTCAACTTCGATGGTGAAGTCAACGTGGCCGGGGGTGTCGATGATGTTCAGGCGGTGCTTCGGAGAGTCAGCGGTTTTGCCGTCTTCGGTGCGTTCCCAGAAGGTGGTGGTCGCAGCCGAGGTGATGGTGATGCCGCGTTCCTGCTCCTGCTCCATCCAGTCCATGGTGGCTGCACCGTCGTGCACCTCACCGATGTTGTGGGATTTGCCGGTGTAATACAGGATGCGCTCGGAGCAGGTGGTTTTACCCGCATCGATGTGCGCCATGATACCGAAGTTACGGTACAGATTGAGGGGATATTCGCGTGCCATAGGTCTATGTCCTCTAGCTTACCAGCGATAATGGGAGAAGGCTTTGTTGGCCTCTGCCATCTTGTGGGTGTCTTCGCGCTTCTTGACCGCGGTGCCACGGGACTGGACGGCGTCCAGCAGCTCGCCTGCGAGGCGCTCTTCCATGGTGTTTTCGTTGCGGTTGCGGGCGGCAGCGATCAGCCAGCGGATGGCCAGCGCTTCGCGGCGCTCGGGGCGGACTTCAACCGGAACCTGGTAGGTTGCACCGCCAACACGGCGGGAGCGGACCTCGACGGACGGTTTGATGTTGTCCAGCGCTTCGTGGAAGACTTCAACCGGAGCGCGCTTGATCTTGCCTTCAACGCGGTCGAATGCGTTGTAGACGATACGCTCTGCGACCGACTTCTTGCCGTCGATCATCAGGTTGTTCATGAACTTGGTCAGAACGCGGTCGCCGAACTTGGCGTCGGGCAGAACTTCGCGTTTTTCAGCGGCGTGACGACGTGACATATCAGCCTCTCCTTCTTACTTAGGACGCTTCGCGCCGTACTTCGAGCGGCGCTGCTTACGGTCTTTGACGCCCTGGGTATCCAGAACACCGCGCAGGATGTGGTAACGGACACCCGGAAGGTCTTTTACACGGCCGCCGCGGATCAGAACCACGGAGTGTTCCTGAAGGTTGTGGCTTTCACCGGGGATGTAGGAGATCACTTCGTAACCGTTGGTCAGGCGGACCTTCGCAACTTTCCGCATAGCGGAGTTCGGTTTCTTCGGAGTGGTGGTGTACACGCGGGTGCAGACGCCGCGCTTTTGCGGGCACTGCTCGAGGTGCTGGGACTTCGAAACTTTACGCTTCGGCTGACGCGGCTTGCGGATCAGCTGCTGGATCGTTGGCATTCAGGTATTCCCCGTTTAGCAACTTGTCATGCACGCCGGCGCGTGCGGGTGATTTCGCTGCACCTGTGCGTCCACAAGCGCAAAAACCGCAATCGCTCCCATTCCGAGGTGAGACGACGCGGTGTGTTTACAGAGGATCCGGGTGGTAAAAGTGCCCGGACCTTGAGCCACTGCAATTTTGAATTCGGCTTTCGAAGCATACACTCCGGGTGCCGGATAGGCGCGCGTATATGGGGAGTCGCGGGGGTTGTCAACAGCAGCCGGGCGCTGCGGGCCGGGCCGCACCGGCGCGGCGGTTGCCAGCGGGCTGCCGGCCCGCCATAGTCGCCGGCGCAGGCATTTGCAACAAACGGATTTCAGTATGCAGGTCATCGGGCTGTGCCGGTTCTCTTACCCGGCCATCGGCGGGTTTCAGGTCGAGCATGAGACAATGGCGGAGCGGATCGCCTATCTCTACTCTGACGCGCGGATGGAGGAGCGGTTCCGGCTGTTCGAGACTGTCGCCCTGCCGTCCCTGCGGGCGCAGAGCGACCCCGGTTTTGACCTGATCATCGTGACCGGCGACAGCCTGCCCCGGCAGCACTCTGACCGGCTGCGGGATCTGACCTCGGACATGCCGCAGGTGCAGATCGTGGCCCAGCCGCCGCGCCGCCACCGCGAGGTGATGAAGGAGCTGCTGAACAGCGCCCGCAAGGATCCGCACCAGCCCTGCCTGCAATTCCGCTTTGACGACGACGATGCGGTGGCCGGTGAGTTCATCGAGCGGCTGCGGGAGACGGCTGCGGATTGCGCGCCGCTCCTGGCCAAGACGGACACCGCCGCGATTGATTTCAACCGCGGCTATATCGCCGAATTCAGCGCCGATGGGATCGCCGCCTCGGAACCTGCCGTGCGGCCCTATTTCACCGCGGCGCTGGCGATGTATGCGGCGGGCGGCTGCCGCAAGACGATCATGAACTTCGCCCATAACCGCATCCACCACCACATGCCGACGGTGACCGTGACCGATGTGCCGATGTGGGTGCGCAGCCACAACCGGTTCAACGATTCCCGCCAGGACCGGGCCAAGCCGGTTGAGGTAACCCGGCTGACGCCGAAGCAGGAACGCGAATTCGCAACCGTCTTCGGCATCAGGGCAGACCGCGTGCGCGCAGCGTTCAGCGCGTGACCGGGCGGCGTTTCCGGGCGGCCTGGCGCTCCCGGTAAAAGGTGAAGACGCCGGCCCCGGCCACGATGGCCGCGCCCAAGAGCGTCACCGCATCCGGCCATTCGCCGAACACCAGCCAGCCCAACAGCAGCGCCCACAGCAATCCGCTGTAACGCAGCGGCGCAATCACCGCGATCTCCCCCACCCGCATGGTCATGACTGAGCACAGGTAACCCGCAAAGATGAACAGGGCCGCGCAGCCCAGGATCAGCAGCTCGCGCCCGCCCATCGGCTGCCATTCCACCGCGGCAGAGCCCGCAATGCCGAAGGCCAGCACCGACAGCGAGGACATCAGCGTCACCGTCATCGACGGCACCTCCGGCGGCATCCGCCGGGTGACCAGGTCACGCGCAGTGATGCAGGCCACCGACGCCAGCGCATATAGCGCCCCCTCGCTGAACCCCTCCGGCCCCGGCCGCACAATCAGCAGCATGCCGCAGAAACCCGCGGCAATCGCTGCCATCCGGCGCCAGCCCACCGGCTCTTGCAGGAACAGCGCAGCACTCAGCGTCACCGCCAGCGGCAGCACCTGCAGAACTGCGGTGACATTGGCAATCGGCATCACCATCAGCGCGGTCAGGAACAGGTAGGTGGCCGAGACTTCGCCCGCGCAGCGCAACGCGATCATGCCCCAGGCGCGGCGCGGCAGGTGCAGCCCGCCCATCCGCCGCACCAGCAGATAGATCAGCACGCTGGCCGCCAGCCCGCGCACCGTCAGGATCTGCGGCAGCGGCAGCGCCCCGCCGATCAGCTTTACCAGCGCATCGTTGAAGGTATAGGCCGCCATCGCCCCCATCATCAAAAGCGCGCCTGTCTGGTTTGGTGTCATGGCAGCAATGCCCTCACTTGATCGCCGGTGCGGCCGAAGTGCCGCTCCAGTGCCTCTTCAATTTTCTGCGGGGGCCATTTCCGGGCGTCGCCGATCTGTACCGGGTCGGATTTGTTGTCGCCATGAACCGTCCGCAGGAAGGCCGGCACCGAGATGTCGGAGACCGTGTTGAGGTGCTGGGCGATACGGCGGTGGTTGTAGGTATAGGGGTTTACCGTCTCCCCCGCAGGCGCCACCACCGTCAGCCCGGCGGACAGCGGCAGCCGTTCGCAGGCGTCATAGACGTCTGCCCCGCTGGCCCCCTTTTCCAGATAGAAACCGCGATTGTGGGCAATTGCAAAGGGCGCGCTGCCGCCGCCCTGCAGCGGGATCAGGCCGCGGGCGAGGCGCTTGGTGCGGCGGACAAAGTCCCCGTCCACCGCATCATCGTCATCCAGCCGGAACAGCACCCGATGGGTCGCCTGGGGCAGCGGGAGCAGAGCGAGGGCCTGCTTCAGCTGCTGGTAGTGGATTGCCGGCGCCGCGGCATGGCAGAAGATATTGGCATAGGGTTCGGTCAGGTCCAGCAGCCGCTCCAGATAGGGCGGCGGCAGGCTGTCGGAGGTCAGCACGATCAGCCGGAACCGCGGGTCGCTCTGCCGGGTCAGCGCATGCAGGCACAGGTTTTCAAACAGCCGGAACCGCAGCTCCATCCGTTCCGGGCTGAACAGATGCGCGGCCTTTTCCTCCAGCGTGCCGAAGCGTTCCGAATAGTAATCCGTGCTCAGCACGGAAAAGCGGACCAGCCCGGCCATCCGCAGCCTGATGTCCATCCCTGCACCCTCCCTGCCCTGCAACAGATAGCCCCGGCAGCAGATGTGAAAAAGCCCCCGCATCAGCGATGCGGGGGCTTTTCTGTTTTTTGATCAGCTGCCGGAGCTTAGTCGCGGCTTTCCGGGGTATCGACCAGGTTGTCCAGACCAGCGTCCATCGCGTCCTCGTCCATCACCGGCGCAGCCAGGGCTGCAGCGGCTTCGGCTTCCTCGCGGCGGGCTTCCAGAACCACGTTGTCGCGGCCCTGGGCGATCTGGCGCACCCGCTGGGTGGCGCCGCCGGTGCCGGCCGGGATCAGGCGGCCCACGATGACGTTCTCCTTGAGGCCGACCAGCTTGTCCTTCTTGCCCTGCACCGAAGCCTCGGTGAGAACCCGGGTGGTCTCCTGGAAGGAGGCCGCCGAGATGAAGGAGCGGGTCTGCAGCGACGCCTTGGTGATACCCAGCAGGATCGGTTCGCCCTGAGCCGGACGCTTGCCGCGGGCAAGGGCCTTCTCGTTGGCGGCGTCGAACTCCTGCTTGTCCACGTGTTCGCCTTTCAGCAGCGTGGTGTCGCCGGAGTCGGAGATCTCCCACTTCTGCAGCATCTGGCGGACGATCACCTCGATGTGCTTGTCGTTGATCTTCACACCCTGCAGGCGGTAGACGTCCTGGACCTCGTCGATCATGTAGTTCGCCAGTGCCTCGACACCCATGATGGACAGGATGTCATGCGGCGCCGGGTTGCCGTCCATGATGTAGTCGCCCTTCTGGACAAAGTCACCTTCCTGAACCGGAATGTGCTTACCCTTGGGCACCATGTATTCGACGGCTTCCATCGACTCGTCGCTCGGCTCGATCGCAATACGGCGCTTGTTCTTGTAGTCGCGGCCGAAGCGCACGTAACCATCGATTTCGGCGATGATCGCGTGATCTTTCGGACGGCGGGCTTCGAACAGTTCCGCAACGCGCGGCAGACCACCGGTAATGTCCTTGGTCTTGGCGCCTTCACGCGGGATACGCGCGACAACGTCACCTGCCATGATCTGCTGGCCGTCTTCGACCGACAGGATGGCATCCACGGACATCGGGTAGGTCAGCGGGTTACCTGCGTCGTTGCGCACCGGTTCGCCATTGCCGTCCACCAGGATGATTTCCGGCTTCAGGTCAGAGCCCTTCGGCGCCGCACGCCAGTCGATCACGATCTTCTGGGTCATGCCGGTGGCTTCGTCGGTCTCGTCGCGGACCGCCAGGCCCGAGATCAGGTCGACATACTTGGCGGTACCCGGCTTCTCGGCGATGATCGGCAGGGTGTAGGGGTCCCATTCGAACAGCTTGTCGCCGCGGTTGACCATCTGGCCTTCCTTGACGAACAGCTTGGAGCCGTAGCCCAGCTTGTGGCTGGCGCGCTCTTCGCCGTGCTCGTCCTGGATGATCAGCTTCATGTTGCGGCCGACAACCAGGGTCTCGCCATTGGCGTTCTCCAGGGTCTGCGGCATCTCGAAGACGATCTTGCCGGACTGCGAGGCTTCCAGGAACGACTGCTGGCCACCCTGGGCAACGCCGCCGATGTGGAAGGTCCGCATGGTCAGCTGGGTACCGGGTTCACCGATCGACTGCGCCGCGATGATACCGACGGCCTCGCCGGTGTTCACGCGGGTGCCGCGGGCCAGGTCACGGCCGTAGCACATGGCGCAGACGCCCTCTTCGCTCTCACAGGTCAGCGGCGAGCGGATGCGGGTCGATTGCACGCCGGCCTCTTCCACTGCGTCGGCCATGCGTTCGTCGATCAGCTGGCCTGCAGCGATGATGATCTCTTCGGTGCCGGGCTTCTTGATGTCATCCGCAGCCACACGGCCCAGGATGCGCTCGCCCAGCGACGCCACGACTTCACCATCGTTCACAGCCGCTTCTGCGGTGATCGCACGCTCGGTGCCGCAATCGATCTCGCGAACGATGCAGTCCTGCGCCACGTCCACCAGACGGCGGGTCAGGTAACCCGAGTTCGCCGTCTTAAGCGCGGTATCCGACAGACCCTTACGGGCACCGTGGGTCGAGTTGAAGTACTCGAGAACGGTCAGGCCTTCTTTAAAGTTCGAGATGATCGGGGTCTCGATGATGTCGCCGTTCGGCTTGGCCATCAGGCCGCGCATGCCGCCCAGCTGTTTCATCTGGGTAACCGAGCCACGCGCACCGGAGTGGGCCATCATGTAGACCGAGTTCGGTTCCATCACGGCGCCGTTCTCGTCCCGCTTGTCAGCGGAGATGGTGCCCATCATCGCTTCGGTGACCTTGTCGTTACACTTCGACCAGGCATCGACAACTTTGTTGTACTTTTCGCCCTGAGTGATCAGGCCGTCCATGTACTGCTGTTCGAAGTCTTTCACCTGCTCGCGGGTGTCGTCGACGATGGTCCACTTGGTATCCGGGATCACCATGTCGTCCTTGCCGAAGGAGATGCCGGCCTTGAACGCTTCGCGGAAGCCCATGGTCATGATCTGGTCGCAGAAGATGACCGACTCTTTCTGGCCGCAGTAGCGGTAGACGGTGTCGATGACCTGCTGAACCTCTTTCTTCCGCAGAAGACGGTTGACCAGTTCAAAAGGCGCCTTGGCGTTTTTCGGCAGCAGCGCGCCCAGACGGACACGGCCCGGGGTGGTCTCGAAACGCTGGAGAACCTCGTTGCCTTCCTCGTCGATCTGGGTGATCCGCGCGGTGATCTTGGTGTGCAGATGCACTTCGCCGGCGTCCAGCGCGTGCTGAACCTCGTCGATGGTGCCAAAGATCTTGCCTTCGCCGGGCATGCCTTCGCGTTCCAGGGACACATAGTAGAGACCCAGGATCATATCCTGCGAAGGAACGATGATCGGCGCGCCGTTGGCGGGCGACAGAACGTTGTTGGTCGACATCATCAGGACGCGCGCTTCCAGCTGGGCCTCAAGGCTCAGCGGGACGTGCACAGCCATCTGGTCGCCGTCAAAGTCCGCGTTGAACGCCGAGCAGACCAGCGGGTGCAGCTGGATCGCCTTGCCTTCGATCAGCGTGGGTTCGAACGCCTGGATACCCAGACGGTGCAGCGTCGGTGCGCGGTTCAGCATCACCGGGTGCTCGCGGATCACCTCATCGAGGATATCCCACACTTCGGGACGCTCTTTCTCGACCAGCTTCTTCGCCTGCTTCACGGTCGAGGACAGGCCCTTGGCCTCCAGACGCGAGTAGATGAAGGGCTTGAACAACTCCAGCGCCATCTTCTTGGGCAGGCCGCACTGGTGCAGCTTCAGCTCAGGACCGGTCACAATCACCGAACGGCCGGAGAAGTCGACGCGCTTACCCAGAAGGTTCTGACGGAAGCGGCCCTGCTTGCCTTTCAGCATGTCCGAGAGCGACTTCAGCGGGCGCTTGTTGGCGCCGGTGATGACGCGGCCGCGGCGGCCGTTGTCGAACAGCGCGTCAACGGATTCCTGCAGCATCCGCTTTTCGTTGCGGACGATGATGTCAGGCGCGCGCAGTTCGATCAGCCGCTTCAGGCGGTTGTTCCGGTTGATCACGCGGCGGTACAGGTCGTTGAGGTCGGAGGTCGCAAAGCGGCCGCCGTCCAGCGGAACCAGCGGGCGTAGTTCCGGCGGAATGACCGGGATCACGGTCATGATCATCCATTCCGGACGGTTGCCCGATTCCAGGAAGGATTCCACGACTTTCAGACGCTTGATGATCTTCTTGGGCTTCAGTTCGCCGGTCGCTTCGGCCAGTTCGGCGCGCAGCGTTTCGGCTTCCGATTCCAGGTCGATCTGGGCCAGCATGTCACGGATTGCCTCAGCGCCGATATTGGCGGTGAAGGCGTCCATGCCATAGGCATCCTGGGCGTCCATGTACTCTTCTTCGGTCATCATCTGACCATAGGTCAGGTCGGTCAGGCCCGGTTCGATGACAACGTAGTTTTCAAAGTACAGAACCCGTTCCAGGTCGCGCAGGGTCATGTCCAGCATCAGGCCGATGCGGCTGGGCAGCGACTTCAGGAACCAGATATGCGCGACAGGTGCTGCCAGTTCGATGTGACCCATGCGCTCGCGGCGCACTTTCTGCAGGGTGACCTCGACGCCGCATTTTTCACAGACGACGCCGCGGTACTTCATCCGCTTATATTTGCCGCACAGGCATTCGTAGTCTTTGATCGGGCCAAAGATCCGGGCGCAGAACAGGCCGTCGCGCTCCGGCTTGAAGGTCCGGTAGTTGATGGTCTCGGGCTTTTTGATTTCGCCATAGGACCAAGACAGGATCCGTTCCGGGCTGGCCAGCGAGACTTTGATTTCATCAAAGACCTTCGGCGGGGTCAGCGGGTTGAACGGGTTGTTGGTGATTTCCTGGTTCATTTTGATACCTCAAATCTTGCGGAAGGGGGGAGCGGGAGAAGGGCGCGGGGCCCTTACTCCTCAACCTCCGCATCCAGGAGTTCCATGTTCAGGCCGAGGCCGCGGACTTCTTTAACCAGAACGTTGAACGATTCCGGCACGCCCGCCTCGAAGTTATCCTCGCCCTTGACGATCGACTCATAGACCTTGGTCCGGCCGGCGACGTCATCCGATTTGACGGTGAGCATCTCCTGCAGGGTGTAGGCGGCGCCATAGGCTTCCAGAGCCCAGACTTCCATCTCACCAAAGCGCTGACCGCCGAACTGCGCCTTACCGCCCAGCGGCTGCTGGGTAACCAGCGAGTACGGGCCGGTGGAACGCGCGTGGATCTTGTCGTCCACCAGGTGGTGCAGCTTCAGCAGGTACTTGATGCCAACGGTCACGGGGCGCGCAAACTGCTCGCCGGTGCGGCCGTCGAACAGGATCGACTGGCCGGACTGGTCAAAGCCCGCACGCACCAGGGCGTTGTTCACATCGTCTTCCTTGGCGCCGTCGAAGACCGGGGTCGCAATCGGCACACCGCGGGTCACGTTGCCTGCGGCTTCGATCAGCGTGTCCTCGTCCATGTTGGCGATGCCTTCGTCGTAGACATCGTCGCCATAGGCGTGGTGCATCGCTTCACGGACCGGGGTCAGATCGCCCGAGCGGCGGTATTCCTGCAGCGCGTCATCCACCTTGATGCCGAGGCCGCGTGCGGCCCAGCCCATGTGGGTCTCCAGGATCTGACCGACGTTCATACGCGACGGCACGCCCAGCGGGTTAAGGCAGAAGTCGACCGGGGTACCGTCGGCGAGGAACGGCATGTCCTCCATCGGCACCACTTTCGAAATCACACCTTTGTTGCCGTGACGGCCGGCCATCTTGTCGCCCGGCTGCAGCTTGCGCTTCACCGCGATGAAGACCTTGACCATCTTCATCACACCCGGCGGCAGGTCGTCGCCGCGGCGGACCTTCTCGACCTTGTCCTCGAAACGGGCGTCCAGGGCACGCTTCTGCGCCTCGTACTGCTCGTTCAGGGCCTCGACGACCTGGGCGTCCTGCTCATCCTCAAGGGCAAGCATCCACCACTGGCCGCGGGACAGGCTGTCCAGCAGCTCCTCGTCGATCGGGGAACCGGAGCGCACGCCTTTCGGGCCTTTGACCGCTACTTTGCCCAGCAGCATATCGCGCAGGCGGGCATAGATGTTGCGGTCCAGGATCGCCAGCTCGTCGTCCCGGTCACGGGCCAGACGCTCGACTTCCTCACGCTCGATCTGCAGCGCACGCTCGTCTTTCTCCACGCCGTGGCGGTTGAAGACGCGCACCTCGACCACGGTACCGTAGTCGCCCGGCTTCACGCGCAGCGAGGTGTCGCGCACGTCGGAAGCCTTCTCGCCGAAGATGGCGCGCAGCAGCTTCTCTTCCGGGGTCATCGGGCTTTCGCCCTTCGGAGTGATCTTGCCGACCAGAATGTCGCCCGGTTCCACATCGGCACCGATGTAGACGATGCCCGCCTCGTCGAGGTTGCGCAGGGCTTCCTCGCCGACGTTGGGGATGTCGCGGGTGATTTCTTCCGGCCCGAGCTTGGTGTCACGGGCGGCGACTTCAAACTCCTCGATGTGAACCGAGGTGAAGACGTCGTCACGCGCGATGCGCTCGGAGATCAGGATCGAGTCTTCGTAGTTGTAGCCGTTCCACGGCATGAACGCGACGACCACGTTTTTGCCCAGTGCCAGTTCGCCCATATCGGTCGACGGGCCGTCGGCGATAACCTCGCCCTTGGCAACGGTGTCGCCCACCTTGACCAGAGGCTTCTGGTTGATGGTGGTGTTCTGGTTGGAACGCTGGAACTTGCGCAGACGGTAGATGTCAACGCCCGCGTCGCCCAGCTCCAGATCGGAGGTGGCGCGGATCACGATACGCTGCGCATCGACCTGGTCGATGATGCCCGCACGCTTGGCCTGGATGGCCGCGCCGGAGTCGATCGCAACCTTTTCCTCGATGCCGGTGCCGACCAGCGGCGCCTCTGCGCGCAGCAGCGGAACCGCCTGACGCTGCATGTTCGAGCCCATCAGAGCGCGGTTGGCGTCGTCGTTTTCCAGGAACGGGATCAGCGAGGCAGCAACGGAGACCAGCTGCTTCGGCGACACGTCAATGAGGTCCACGCTTTCGCGCGGCGCCAGGGTGTAGTCGCCGGACTGACGGGTCGACACCAGGTCGTTGATGAACTTGCCGCTCTCGTCCAGGGTCGCGTTCGCCTGCGCCACGGTGTGGCGCATTTCCTCGGTTGCCGACATGTAGTGCACTTCGTCGGTCACCTGGCCTTCGTTCACCACCCGGTAGGGGGTCTCGATGAAGCCGTATTTGTTGACGCGCGCGAAGGTCGCCAGCGAGTTGATCAGACCAATGTTCGGACCTTCCGGGGTCTCAATCGGGCACATCCGGCCATAGTGGGTCGGGTGCACGTCGCGGACCTCAAAGCCGGCGCGCTCGCGGGTCAGGCCGCCCGGGCCAAGCGCCGACAGGCGGCGTTTGTGGGTGACTTCCGACAGCGGGTTGGTCTGGTCCATGAACTGCGACAGCTGCGAGGAGCCGAAGAATTCACGCACTGCGGCAGCAGCCGGTTTCGCGTTGATCAGATCCTGCGGCATCACGGTGTCGATCTCGACGGAGGACATCCGCTCCTTGATCGCACGCTCCATGCGCAAGAGGCCGACGCGGTACTGGTTTTCCATCAGCTCGCCGACGGACCGCACGCGGCGGTTGCCCAGGTGGTCGATGTCGTCGACATCGCCGCGGCCGTCACGCAGGTCGACCAGCGCCTTGATGCAGGCAACGATGTCTTCCTTGCGCAGGGTGCGCTGGGTGTCCTCGGCGTCCAGTGCCAGGCGCATGTTCATCTTCACGCGACCCACAGCGGACAGGTCGTAGCGCTCAGAATCGAAGAACAGGGTGTCGAACAGCGCCGAGGCGGCCTCGACGGTGGGCGGCTCGCCCGGGCGCATCACGCGGTAGATGTCCATCAGCGCGCTGTTGCGGTCCAGGTTCTTGTCCTGCGCCATGGTGTTGCGCATGTAGGGGCCGACGTTGACGTTGTCGATGTCCAGCACCGGAATGTCGGTGATGCCCGCGTCCAGCAGCTCCTTCAGGGAACCGCCGATCAGCTCGCCGTCCTTGTCGTATTCCAGGGTCAGCTCATCACCGGCCTCGACATAGATCGCGCCGTTGTCTTCGTTGATGATGTCCTTGGAGACATATTTGCCGACGATGTGATCGAACGGAACCAGAAGGTCGGTGACAGAGCCTTCCTCAATCAGCTTCTTGACGGCGCGCGGGGTGACCTTCTTGCCGGCTTCGCAGATGATCTCGCCGGTTGCAGCGTCCACCAGGTCGTAGGTCGGGCGGGTGCCGCGCACGCGTTCCGGGAAGAACGGGGTAACCCAGCCGCGGGATTTCTCCAGCTTGAACTGCACGGTGTTGTAATAGGCATCCATGATGCCTTCCTGGTCCAGGCCCAGGGCGTACAGCAGGGTGGTCACCGGCAGCTTGCGGCGGCGGTCGATACGGGCAAAGACGATGTCCTTGGCGTCGAACTCGAAGTCCAGCCAGGAGCCGCGGTACGGGATGATGCGGCAGGCAAACAGCAGCTTGCCCGAGGAGTGGGTCTTGCCCTTGTCGTGGTCGAAGAACACGCCCGGCGAGCGGTGCATCTGGGACACGATCACACGCTCGGTGCCGTTCACGATGAAGGTGCCGTTCGGGGTCATCAGGGGCATGTCGCCCATGAAGACGTCCTGTTCCTTGATGTCCTTCACCGACTTCGCGCCAGTGTCCTCATCGACATCAAACACGATCAGGCGCAGGGTAACCTTCAGCGGCGCCGAGTAGGTCATGTCGCGCTGCATGCACTCTTCGACGTCGTACTTCGGCTTCTCGAACGAGTATTTCACGAACTCCAGAACGGAGGTTTCGTTGAAATCCTTGATCGGGAATACCGACTGGAACACACCTTTGATGCCTTCGCCGTCCAGCGGCTCAGCTGCATCGCCGGAGCGCAGGAAAAGGTCATAAGAAGATTTCTGCACCTCGATGAGGTTCGGCATCTCCAGCACTTCGCGGATTTTGCCGTAATATTTGCGTAGACGTTTCTGGCCAAGGAACGATTGAGCCATGTCAGATGTCACCTTTCGAGTTCTCACCGGTCAAGGAAGCCGCCGGGCCCCGGCTCCTTGCCCATACGAGACAGCGCGTTCGGATCAATTCATGGCCACCGTCCCGAAGGCAGCCTCCCGATCCTTTGAACTCCGCCTAAGAAAACGCCTCTTGGATGAGGCCCTTTCTAAGACAGGTTCGGCTGGGCCCGGAAAAATCCGGACCCAGCCAAATTTCCGATGCATCGGCGATGCACCAGAGGCAGGACTTAGGCCAGCTCGACTTCGGCGCCAGCTGCTTCCAGCTTGGCTTTGATGTCTTCTGCTTCGGCTTTGTCGATGCCTTCTTTGATTTTGCCGCCAGCTTCGACCAGCTCTTTGGCTTCTTTCAGGCCCAGGCCGGTGATGCCGCGAACTTCTTTGATCACGTTGATCTTGGAAGCGCCGGCGTTCTTCAGAACGACGTCGAATTCGGTCTTTTCTTCTTCAGCTGCGCCACCGGCGTCGCCGCCAGCTGCAACCATCACAGCGCCGCCAGCAGCGGGCTCGATGCCGTATTCGTCTTTCAGGATGGTTTTCAGTTCTTGTGCTTCCAGCAGGGTCAGACCCACGATGCTTTCTGCGAGTGCTTTCAGATCAGCCATTGTTCAGCTCTTTCCGTTTACAGTATGTGTGTTCCAACGTGCGGGCTTTTACCCCACGCCAGCCATTCAGTGCCAACCGCTTACGCAGCTTCCGCCTTCTCTTCGATGGTCGAAAGGATGCTTGCGATGTTGCTTGCAGGTGCGCCAATCGCGCCGGCGATGTTGGAAGCAGGTGCGCCAATGCAGCTTGCGATCTGAGCGATGAGCTCGTCGCGGGACGGCATTTTCGACACGGCTTCGACACCGGCACGGTCCAGAGCGTTCTCACCCATTGCGCCGCCAAGGATCTCAAACTTTTTGTTTTCCTTGGCGAAATCCTCGGCCACTTTTGCAGCGGACACGGGATCTTCGGAGTAGGTCAGAACGGTCATACCCGTCAGCAGGCCGGCCATGCTTGCACACGGCTTACCCTCGAGGGCGATTTTGGCGAGCCTGTTCTTGGCAACACGCACGGAGCTGTTCGCGTCGCTTGCACGCGCGCGCAGATCCTGCATCTCGGCAACTGTCAGACCGGCGTAGTGAGCTACCACCACGACGCCAGAGCTTTCGAAGATCTGGCCGAGTTCCTCGACCACTTTCTCTTTCTGGGCTCTATCCACAGTTCTCTCCAAGTTAGGGATGCTTGCGCATCCCGGCTCATATTTGCCGAACCAGATGGCCCGGCGTTCAGGTCCGTTTTACGGGATGAGCCAAAGTCGCCCGAGGGAATGAAAACCCTCGATCTTCCTGGTCTTACCCGTCTCAGGAGGGAAATTAAGACCCGATCGAAAGGCCACCCACCATCTTGGACGAAATGAAATAAAGCGCACGACGAATCGCACGCTTTATCTCAAGGCCGTAGTTAGTCGCATTTGCGGGGATTTCCAAGGGCCAATCCGCCCCTTTCCGGCAATTTCCCGCAGGCTCAGGCGGCGGCTGCCGCCCCCCGTGCCTGCAGGCAGCTGCGGACCACCCGCGCCTCCCTGCCGGTCAGGGTCATGGCAGCCGTCCCGCCAAAACCCGCAGCCCCGCGCCCCAGGTCCGGAAACAACGCCGCCAATTCCCGGCGCGGACCGCTCTCCAGCGCCGCAACAGATCCCGCCGACAGAAAGAAACTCTCTGTCAGGACACCGTTTGATTTCACGATATGGTGGCGGTCGAACATGAAATGATGGTAGCGGACTGACGCCTGCTCCCGGATGGCAACACCCGGCAGCCCGCACAGGTGCTTGGCCGCCACCAGCACCTCTGCCTTTCCGAACAGCATCTCCGCCGCCGGCAGCTTGATGTGCACCCTGTGCTGCTGCGACAGCACCAGTTCCGAACTGTTGCCGATGGCACCCGGTGCAAACACCACTGGGGCAAAGGCCCCCTCGCCCGGCACCTCAGCCGATGACAGCCAGCGGATGGGCTCCAGCCCGCCATCGAGGGTCCAGACCAGCTGCCCCTGTGCCAGCTCTTCAACCGGAACCGGGCCGCCGGCTGTTTCGATCAGGGTGCCATCCCCGAAACAGGTGATGAAATCGTTGTAGCGGGCGGTGCCGGTGTTGGAGCCGCCAACCTTCACATAGGACTGGCCGCCCTCCAGCGGCGCACTGGTGGCATAGCCCCAGATATCGGAAGTCTGCCCGTTCTGCGAGAAAACATAGATAGTGATCTCCGGCCCGGCGGGGTTGCCGCTTTCGTCCAGCAGCCGCACCTGGATTTGCGATTCCGCCTCCACTTCGGTGCCGTCAGCCACAATGCCGCCGCCATCCGTGATGACGTGGTCATCCTCCCGGTCGTCATTGAACCGGTTCCGCCCGCCGCCGGTGTCATCCAGCGTCACCGTGGTCCCGGTGCCGCCGGAATAGGTAAAGACGGTGCCATCCGGCGTGCCCGAATTGTTGATGACCGGGCCGCCAACGATTGCGCCGCTGGAACTGGACGCAACAATCAGGCTGGAACTGTCTTGTGCAAAGAAGCTTCGAAGTGCCATGGGCCGCAGATAACCCCCGGTGAGACGGGAACAAGATTTAACCCAAGGTTAACCGTATGAAATATCCGTGAGAAGGCCCGCGCCCGCAAACGGCGGAATCCCGCCTTGGGGCCAGCCCCAAAGAAAAAACCCCGGGTGCTTGCGCGCCCGGGGCTCTCAAGTCTGGCAATGCCGTCCGATTACTCGGTGACAGCGTTGTCCACGTCAACCGTGATGCCCGGACCCATGGTCGAGGACAGGTTGATCTTTTTCATGTAGGCACCTTTGGCGCCGGTCGGCTTGGCTTTGGCCACGGCCGACACGAAGGCACGGACGTTCTCGACCAGCTTGGCTTCGTCGAAGGACGCTTTGCCGACGCCGGCATGCACAACGCCGCCTTTTTCCGCTTTGAACTGGACTTCGCCGCCCTTGGCTGCTTCCACGGCCGCTTTCACGTCCATGGTCACGGTGCCGACTTTCGGGTTCGGCATCAGGTTGCGCGGGCCCAGGATTTTGCCCAGACGGCCGACGACCGGCATCATGTCCGGGGTGGCGATGCAGCGGTCAAAGTCGATCTTGCCGCCCTGGATCGCTTCCATCAGGTCTTCGGCGCCGACGATGTCTGCACCGGCTGCGGTGGCTTCGTCAGCCTTGGGGCCGCGGGCGAAGACTGCAACGCGCATGGCTTTGCCGGTGCCGTTCGGCAGGCCGACCACGCCGCGGACCATCTGGTCTGCGTGGCGGGTGTCAACGCCCAGGTTCAGGGAGATTTCGACGGTTTCGTCGAACTTCGAGGTTGCGTTGGCTTTCACCAGGGCAACAGCTTCTTCCACGGACAGGTTTTCTTTGCCTGCGAAAGCTTCGCGCGCGGCGCGGGTGCGTTTACCGAGCTTTGCCATCTTACTTCACCTCGATGCCCATGGAGCGGGCGGAGCCCAGGATGATCTGCATTGCCGCGTCGATGTCGTTGGCGTTCAGATCTTTCATCTTGGCTTCGGCGATTTCCTTCACCTGGGCCACGGTCACGGTGCCGACGGTTTCCCGGCTCGGGTTGTTCGCGCCGGATTTCACCTTGGCCGCCTTCTTCAGGTAGTAAGACGCGGGCGGCGTCTTGATGTCCATGGTGAAGGACTTGTCCTGATAGTAGGTGATCACGGTCGGGCACGGCGCGCCGGGCTCCATGTCTGCGGTCTTGGCGTTGAACGCCTTGCAGAATTCCATGATGTTGATGCCGCGCTGACCCAGGGCCGGGCCGACGGGCGGAGAGGGGTTTGCCTGACCTGCAGGAACCTGCAGCTTCATCGAACCAACAAGCTTCTTAGCCATTTGGTTTTCCTTTCAACGAGGACGGAACGCGTTCCGCCCGGAGAATGTTGCGTGGTCGGATGTCAGGATCGCGATCCCTTGATCTCCCACGAGAGAATCTCGCCCGAAGACGATAGAGGCGGCGTTTACAGGGGAATGAGGGGATTGGCAAGTGGGCGGGAGGGGAATTGAGCAAACCCGGCTCGAGCCTAGCCGAAAGCAATTCCGTTCCATGTTGACTGGTGGACGTGAACGCTTGCGATCAGCTAGTGACGCCCCGTCCGGACCCAATCGGAAGGAAGCTGATGCCACGGCTGGTCAGGAAAACGCCGCGCCATCTCTTCCTTGAGTTTTCGCTCCCGGGAAACGGGGCCGCCAACATGCCAAGCAGCTTCCTCAACTCCGAAATCGGCGGTTAACCGGGCTGGCAAGTGATGCTCAGCGTCCCATACTGCAACAACTTCAAGATCCTGTATGGCCGGGTCCTCCAGTCGCGTTTCACGAGTAGCACCCCCTCCCTCCCAAATGGTTACAGCAAGCGTGCCAACCGGCCACTGAACCTGCGGGGGAACAATGTGCAGCGCCCCAGCGAGATCATAGCGTCCGAGCTTGACCCACCGGCCCGCACGGAGGGCTCGCGTTATTGACGGGAATGCGACCGACACCACAGACATCACTGGCGACGAGAGAATATCTTTGACATTGGCGACTTCGTGATCCCGGCGCCGAAAGAACCCTACCGACTTTTCGGAGGTGACCTGACCGTAATAGATCCATTCACCTTCGCCAAATAGAGCGTATAGCGTTCCTGACTTCAGGTCGGCCCGAGCTTTGGGATTGACTTCAAACATCGCCGCACCATTGCGAGGGATACCCCCCACGTCAACAACTGCTCACCCTTCCGGACCTCTAAGCCAAACCAATTGAACGAAAGGTCTAGATATCTGCCAAACAAAAAAACGCCGCGTTGAACCCAACGCGGCGCCATGCATTCCACTGAGAGGTCTTATCACCCCTGCTTGGTCACCTGGGTGAAGTCCAGTTCCACCGGGGTCTCGCGGCCGAAGATCGACACGGTGACCTTGAGTTTCTGGTTGTCCTCGTCGACCTCTTCGACCATGCCGTCGAAATCCTCGAAGGGGCCGTCGTTCACCTTCACCTTCTCGCCCACCTCGTAGTGGATCAGGGTGCGCGGCGCCTCGACGCCTTCCTCGACGCGGCCCAGGATGCCCTGCACCTCAGCGTCGCGCATCGGCATCGGGCGGCCCTGCGGGCCCAGGAAACCGGTGACGCGGTTGATCGAGGAAATCAGGTGATAGCCGCGGTCGGACATTTCCATGTGCACCAGCACGTAGCCGGGCATGAAGCGGCGCTCGGTCGAGACCTTCTTGCCGCGGCGGATCTCGATCACCTCTTCGGTGGGGACCAGAACCTCGTCGATCTCGTCCTCAAGGCCCTGTTCTGCGACCGAGGTGCGGATCTGCTCTGCGATTTTCTTTTCGAAGTTCGAAAGAACGCTGACCGAATACCACCGTTTCGCCATGAACCGTTGTCCTTGTTCTGCCGGGCGGGCCACTTGCCGCGCCGCTGCCTGTTCATTCCGCTGCAGCCCGCAGGCTGCGCTCTCCAACAAAAAGCGGCGTGCAAACCGAATCGCTGCACGCCCGCCTCAATAATTCCTGCTCAGGTACCGCCCATCGCTGCCAAGATCAAGTGCAGCGCAGCAATTGCGGCCCCAAAGCCCAAGTACCGCTGCGGACTTAGCCGAACATCCCCAGAAGCCCTTGCAGGCCAAAGCGGATCAGCAGGTCCACAAGCGCAAAGAACAGCGCCGTCAGCGCCGCCATGATGAACACCATGACCGTGGTCAGCAGCACTTCGCGGCGGGTCGGCCAGACGACCTTGGAGACTTCGGCGCGAACCTGCTGGATGAACTGAACGGGGTTGATAGTTGCCATACTGGGGGTGTCTCTCTGCTAGCAGTCAGGGCGATGTAACCGGAGCGGCCCGTGAATTCAAGCCCTGCGGCCCTCCTGCCCGGCCCGTTGCGGGTGTTGCGCAGGCAGCGGACGCCGGGTCAATCCAATTTTAATCCACTACTGGCAAAATTGACTCCAGAGGTTCCCTGCGGCCCATCGCGCCGCCCGGGGGCCGGACCGTGTGAATTATTGAGATCGGAAGCCATGACACCTGCCAATTCCCTGTCCGAGGCCGAACAGTTCGAACGCGACGCCAAGTTTGAAGATGCCGCCATGGCCTATGCCGGCATCCTGTCCCGCAACCCCCGCAACAAGCGCGCCCAATCGGCGCTGGAGGGGCTGCGCAAACGGCTGGACTCGCAGACCGATCCGTCGCCGGTGCATCAGGCTGGGCTGGAGGAGGCGCTGGCAGAGGGCCGTCCTTTCGAGGCTGCGGAAAGCTGCGGCGCGCTGCTCAAGACCTTCCGCGAATCGCATTTCCTGTGGGATTTCCTGGGCCGCTGCCACCTGGCCGCGGGCCATCTGGACAATGCCGCCACCTGCCTGAACAAGGCGATCGGGATCAATCCCCGTGCCGCCGGCAGCTATGCTGCGATGGGCCGGGTGAAGGCCGCCCGCGGCGAGCTGGACAACGCCATGGCGCTTTATGACAAGGCGCTGATGCTGGCCGCGAGCTGCCTGCAGGCGCTGCACGGCAAGGCAGAGGTGCTGATCAAGCGCGGCCAGAGCCAGAAGGCGGCCATCATGCTGCGCAAGGCGGTTGCTCTGGCTCCGCATGACGCGGCGCTGCATGTCACCCTGGCGGGCCTCCTGACCCAGCAGGGCGCTGTGGAGGACGCCAAGGAACACTACAACCAGGCCGTCCGCCTGAACCCCGCCCTGACCGAGGCCCGCTACCAGCTGGGCCTGCTGTTGAAGGCTGAGGGCGCCTTTGCCGCTGCCCTGCCCTGTTTCGACAAGGTGCTGAAGGCCAATCCCTCAGACGACCGCGCCCGCACCCAGCGGCTGCATGTGCTGGCAGAGCTGTGCGACTGGAAATGGCTGCCGGAATACAGCGACCACCGCCGCCAGCTGGGCCTGCGCGGCAGCGGCTGCGATCCCAGCGCTCTGATGCTGATGGAGGACAACCCCGACCTCTTGCGCGCCCGCGCCCAATCCTATGCCAGCGAGTTGTTCGGCACGGCTGAGCTGAACAGCACCCCGCCTGCAGGCCAGCGCCCCGCGCGGCTGCGCATCGGCTATTTCTTCGCCGCCCGCGACGCCGCGGCGGTGCTGGACCAGCACGGCGGAATGCTTGCCGCCCACGATGATGGCCGCTTTGACATCCGCATCTATGCGGTTGGCGCAGGCCTGCCGGACAGCGCGGCGCAGAGGTTTGACGGCCTCAAGGTTCTGGATGCCAGCGCCACGGATCAGATGGCGGCGGCGGTGAAGGCAGACCAATTGGACGCCGCGGTGGATCTCTCCGGCTATTCCGGCGGCGGTGCGCTGCCGCTGTTCGCCGCCCGGCTGGCGCCGCTGCACATCCTGTTCCCCGGCTATCCCGGCACCATGGGCACCGCCGCCTATGACTACCTGATCAGCGACGCCGCCGCCTGCCCGCCCGGCAGCGAACGCTACCACAACGAGCACCTGCTGCGTCTGGCTGGCGGCCATCAGGCCGTGACCCCGTCCGCGGCCTCCGCATCACCGGACCGCGCCGCCTGCGGCCTGCCCGCGCAAGGCTTCGTGTTCTCCAGCTTTGCGTCTGGCAGCCATATCACACCGCAGGAATTCGACCTCTGGATGCGCCTTCTGCAAAGCGCTCCGGACAGCGTCCTGTGGCTGGCGGACAACGGTGAACATGCGATGTCCAACCTGCGCCGCGCCGCCGCTGCGCGCGGAATCGATCCGGACCGCCTGGTCTTTGCCCCGGCTGCCAGCCGCGCGGACCACCTAGCCCGCCTGCCGCTGGCGGATCTGGTTCTGGACAGCTTCACCGTGAACGCCGCCGCAGCCGCCCGCGACGCCCTGGCTGCAGGGGTTCCGGTCCTCACCCTGCCCGGCCAGCAATCCGCCGCCCGCACCTCCGCCAGCCTGCTGCAGGCCGCCGGGCTGCCGGACATGATTGCCGAAAGCATGCAGGACTATGAGGCCAAGGCCGCGGAACTGGCGGCAGACAGCACAACCGCCGCCAGCCTGCGCGGCAAGCTCCGCACCCAGCAGCAGACCGCCGCGCTGTTCAGCCCGGAACGGCTGGCCCGGCAGGTGGAGCGCACCTTTGACGCCGCCTGCGAACGGCAGCAGCAGGGGCTGGCCCCGGCCCATCTGGAGCTGGAGTGACCAGACACGCCAAACGGCCTGCCCGAAAGGGCAGTGCTGTACCGGCGATGTGCATGAAAATGGCAGGGGCAGCAGGGTTCGAACCCGCGACCTACGGTTTTGGAGACCGTCGCTCTACCAACTGAGCTATACCCCTGTGGTGCGGCATGTCCTACGGCAGGCGCGCTGCGGAGGCAAGAGGGAAAAGCGCATTTTCTTGCGCCGCCCGGGCGGTTTGCCCGCCGTGGGCTCTGCCTGGGCTTTGCCCCGGCGCAGCCATGCAGTATGACGGGGCAAATGCCGGGGCCAAGCCCCTGTGCCCCCTGCAGGAATGAGCCGTAGCCCCGTGAGCCTCAGAAAGAAAATCGCCGACAGCCCAAAGGTCAACCGCGCCATCGAGGGGCTGTTTGCCGCCTACGTGCGATTCGCCTTCCGCACCTCCCGCTGGACCCGCACCGGGTTTGAGGAGATGGACGCCTGCGTGCGCCGCGGCGAGCCGGTGATCTTTGTGCTGTGGCACCAGCGGCTGATCATGGCGCCCTATCTGTTCGACACCTCGCTGGGCCGCATTTGCGCGCTCACCTCAGCCGCCCGCGCCGGACGTCTGGCGGGCCAGATCCTGGTGCGGCTGGGGTTCGAGACCATCCCGATGTCGAGCCACAAGCGCCATGTGGCCCTGTCGCGCGAAGTGCTGCGCCGCACCCGCGAGGGCTGCTCCATCGGCATCGCCGCCGACGGCCCCCGCGGGCCTGCGCGGGTCTCGTCCACCGTGCCGGTGGTCTGGGCACGGATGACCGGCTGCCGGGTGTTCACCGTCGCCTTTGCCGAAAAGAAGGTGATGAAACTGCCGACCTGGGACCAGCAGATGCTGCCGCTGCCGTTTTCGCGCGGCGTGCTGATGTGCCGGGAATGGACGGACGAGGTGCCGAAGAAGCCCAGCGACGAACAGGTGGAAGGGTTGCGGCAAAGCCTGGAGGCATCGCTGGATGCCATAACGGATGCCGCGGATGCGGCGGCGGGGCGCTGCAGTGAGGATCCAAAGACGCAGGCGGGGTGAGCGGGCGTTTTTCGGCCGGAAAAAAGGCCATGAAAAATCGGTTCTTCATGGGCGGAAACCGCGCCGGTTCTCCGGTCGCAGGCAAACGGCCTGCTTCACTGCGCATGCTCGGGCCGCAGTTTCGCCCACTTCCTTTCCACCTCGGAGAAACCGCAGCGGAACCACTCTGTTCCAGCAACACCAGTTATTCGCACGTTGTCAAAGCACTTGTGCAATTCCGCCTCGAGACGTGCCGGATCTCTGGTTCTGAAGATGTAGCGTAATTCAGGAACACCTGGGTTTCCGGTCCCGTACTGCGAAAAAATGCGGCCCAGAACCGCGCTCTT
This sequence comes from Leisingera sp. ANG-M6, assembly GCF_000813905.1. Classification (NCBI taxonomy): domain Bacteria; kingdom Pseudomonadati; phylum Pseudomonadota; class Alphaproteobacteria; order Rhodobacterales; family Roseobacteraceae; genus Leisingera; species Leisingera sp. ANG-M6. The sequence goes on along the minus strand of NZ_JWLG01000026.1, from coordinate 674 downwards.
CTCTGCACTGTTGTGACGGCCGATCTTGCAACAGCTATAGTTCAACTCCGATAGAAGACTGTCCGTGTAGACATAGACACACCCAAGCCCCTGCCCCAGCACTTTGACATCTTTCGAAGATGCGCGCCGCACCTCCAAAAGACGCGTATTGCCACCAAAAGTGATCTCGAGATTGGCGGCCTCCATCAGCTCGTCTGGGTCATCAACCCAATCTGAAAGCTGGTCGGCCTTGTTTTCACACTTGACTGCTCCAGCCTTCACAAACCCGTTCTTGAAAAGGCACACTAGAGCGGCATCACGAATTTCCCCATGCCATCCTTGTCCCGTGTCGAAATAGCGCGCAGGCCCCAGATGGCTGAAATAGCGAGCCGTCGCATCTGCCAAGCTAACCGGCGGGTTCTTCGCAGCTACATCCTGAATAATCCGCTGCGCCAATTTTCTCTGCAGCGGCCTCATCAGAGCGACAACTCTGCTGTGTGACAAAGATTCGTATTCGGTGCTCAAATCAATTCTCCAAACCTGCAAGAAAAAGGGCCGCTCAGTTGAGCGGCCCCTTCTGTAATCACAACCGTGTGGGCTCCCGGCGATTTTCTAGCGAAAACCGCCTGCCGCCCACTGGTCCAAAATCATTATTCAATGATTTTGGACACGACGCCGGCGCCGACGGTGCGGCC
>NZ_JWLG01000025.1:0-157065 GCF_000813905.1 Leisingera sp. ANG-M6 | reverse complement strand
GGCTCGGGAAAACTGCGCATAAACAGCCCCTCCAGCGGGGTGCAGACCGGCAGCGCCAGCAGCAAGAGCGATGCGTTGAAGGCGAGATGCGCATTGACCAGCATCTGGCCGCCCTGCGGGTCACCCAGCCAGCCCTGGCGCAGCGCCAGATTGGCGCCGAACAGGCAAATCACTGCCCAGGTGCCGCGCAAGGCCAGGTTGGCATAGGGAATGCGCCGCGCCTTCAGCGCCATGCCGCGGCTGAGCCAGACCGGAATGAAGGCAGAGCCGAAATTGGCCCCCAGCACCAGCGACAGCCCGGCGGCAAAGGGGATGGCGCCGATCTGCACCAGGGTGACGCACATCAGGATTGCCGCGACGGAGGAATGCATCACAAAGGCCAGCGCGCCGCCGACCAGGAAGGCGGTGATATAGTCGCGCGCCAGGTAGCCCGCCACCGCAGGCAGAAAGGCGCTGTCGCGGATCGGGTCCATCGCCTCGCGCAGAAAGCGCAGCGAAATCAGGATGAAGGCCACCCCCATCAGGATCCGCCCCAGCTGGCGCGCCTTCTTGGCCTCGGTCTTGACGAACAGGTAGCCGCCGATCGCCAGCAGCACCGGCACCAGCCAGTCGAGCTTGAACGACAGGATCTGGATGATCAGCGCCGAGCCGAGATCGCCGCCGAGCACAATCGCCAGCCCGGTCGGAAAGGCAAGGTAGCCGCTGGCGGCAAAGCCGGAGGTCAAGAGCGCCACCGCGGCCGAGCTTTGCAGCACAATCGCCAGGATCAGCCCCATCAGCCCCGCCTGCAAATGGCTTTGGCGCCCGGTCAGCAGCCGCTGGAACGAGGCCCCGTAGCTGCGCTCAATCCCGGTCCGCACCATCCGAACCGCATAAAGCAGCAGCATCGTCGCACCCGCAAGGCTGATCAGAAAAGTCAGTATTGCCATATGGTTATCCTTTGATCAGCGCCAGCATCTCGGCGTGCAGCGCAGGCGTAGCTGCCGCAACCACCCTGCCATCAGATGCCAGATCCAGCGGCTGGCCGTTCCAATCGGTGATCATCCCTCCCGCGGCCTCGACCACTGCCGATACGGGCAGATAGTCATAAGGCTGAAGGTCATAGTCGATCACCGCATCCACATGCCCGGCCGCCAGCAGTGCATGCGGGTAGCAGTCATAGGCGAAACGCCGGGTCTGGCCCGCCTGCATCAGCCGGTTGAACAGCTCTGGATGATCGCGGTGGATCTTGTCGCCTTCATTCACATAGAGGACCGCTTGGTCCAGCCGGGTCTGTTCCGACACATGGATGGACTGCCCGTTCAAGGTGGCACCCTGGCCGCGCACCCCGAGATAGGTTTCTCCCAGCGCTGGCATGCCGATCACCCCTAGCTGCGGCACGCCGCCCTGCAGGAAACCCAGCAGGAAACCGAACAGCGGATGCCCCGACAGGAACGAGCGGGTGCCGTCGATCGGGTCGATGATCCAGACCTCCGAGCGATCCGAGCCTGCAAAGCCGTGCTCCTCGCCAAAGATGCCGTGGTCCGGGAAGTGCTGCTCCAGATAGGCGCGTACCTCGCTCTCGACCGCCTTGTCGGCTTGGGTGACAGGGCTTTCATCTGCCTTGAACTCAATCCCCAGGCGGCCGCGGAAGTAGCCGCGCGCGGCCTCCGCGGCGATCCCAGCGATCCTCATGGCGTGGTCAGCATGGGTTTCTGTGGTGAGCATCGTTGCGGCTTTCCTTCCTGAGGCCGGAGACGTTGGCTCTGCGACCGGATTCACCGCCAGAATTTGTAAAAATGTGGGTTTCGTCAACATAATATCCCAAAAAATGACCGAAAAACCAAAGTTTCGCACCGAGAAAGTGCGTTTTCTGCGCAGCTTTTGGGATTTTGCGGGTTTGATGAGCCTGGATCGGGCTACCCGGCACCCGCCAGATGCCTTGTGGCCATCGAAAACAGCTCCGCCTGCGAAGCGATGCCCAGTTTGGAATAGGCGTGGTGGCGGTGGACCTTCACTGTGCCTTCGGCAATGCCGAGATAGGCGGCGGCGGAGGGGGTTGAATGGCCCTGCAGGATCAGCTGCACGACCTCCCGCTCACGCGGGCTGAGCACACCGGTGCCGAAGGTCTGCATCCGGTCCTCCCAATCCGCAGGCTGATGGGCCGCGGTGGTGTCTTCGCTTTGACCCCACTGGCGCCGGATGGCTGCAGCAATCAGCGTGAAAACTGCATTCAGCCGTTCCGTGTCTGCTGCCTCAAATCTCTGTTGGCGGGCAAACCGTGCCAGCGAAACAATAAACCAGCGCTCTGCCCCGTCCCGCACCAGGATACCGATCTCGTCGCTGATGCTGATCTTGCGATAGAAGGCACGGTAGTATTCGGAGCGGTAGAACGCCTCCGGCGCCAGGTCCATCAGCCGGTAGGCGCCGGGGCTGCAGCCGTTGCGGCAGGCCTGGTAAAGCGGGTCCAGCAGATAGGGGCCGCTGGCGTAGAACTCCACCGTGATCGCTGCCTGCAGCTCATCTAGATCCTGATACAGCGGCACCGGCGGCTGCGCGCCCGCGTAATGCGAGATGACCATCGAATCAAAGCTGCAGCATTGCGACAGGATCAGCCGCAGCGCGCCGGGAAAGCGCTCCGTTGCGATGGATTCCGCCAGCGCCGTCATCGCCTTGGCCCAGCCGTCGGGTAGCGGCGGGAAGGTAGTGCCACTCATGCCTATACCCAAAGATATATATCCTTGGCCAAGTTTGCCGGCATAACCGCGAAAGTCAAACTGGGTCCAAATGAATTTTCAACATGACGGAGACCCACATGACCGATTCCTCCAGCGTGAACCCCGTGCAGGGCGATCTGGCCTTTACCCGCGAGAGCGACCGCGGCGTGGTGGCCGAGGCCAGCTATGCCGGCGCGCTCAGCTTCATGCGGCGGCGTTATTCGCGTGACCTCAGCAGCGCCGATGTCGCGGTGATGGGGGTGCCCTTCGACCTGTCGGTGTCCAGCCGGTCCGGCACCCGGCTGGGGCCGCGGGCGGTGCGCTCAGGCTCCAGTCATATCGCCTGGTCGGCACCCTGGCCGTGGAAGGTTGACCCTTATGAGGTGCTGCGCGTGGTCGATTACGGCGACTGCGAGTTTGACTATGGCTATCCGCACAAGGTCCCAGGTGAAATTGCTCAGGCGGCAAGGGATATTCTCGAAACCGATACGGCGCTCTTGTCAATCGGCGGCGACCATTTCATCACCTATCCGCTGCTGCAGGCGCATGTGGAAAAGCATGGGCCGCTGAGCCTGATCCAGTTCGATGCCCATTCCGACACTTGGGCGGATGAGGAAGGCCGCATCGACCATGGCACCATGCTGTGGCACGCGATCCGCGAGGGGCTGGTGGACCCTTCCCGGTCTGTTCAGGTCGGCATCCGGACCCACAACCCGGATCCGCTGGGCATGAACATCATCGACGCCATCGAGGTGCAGAAGACTGGGCCTGAAGCGGTGGCGGAAAAGATCCGTGGCATCGTCGGCAACCACAAGACCTATGTAACCTTTGACATCGACGCGCTGGAGCCGGCCTCTGCCCCTGGAACCGGCACGCCTGTGATTGGCGGCCTGTCGCCCTATCAGGCACAGGAGATTATCCGCGGATTGGCAGGCACCGACGTGGTGGGCATGGACGTGGTCGAGGTCGCCCCGGCCTATGACATCTCTGAAATCACCGCCATCGCGGCGGCCACCATCGCCAACGATCTGCTCTGCCTCTACGCTGCCGGGCCCTCCGGCCAGCGCTGAGGCAGCGCACAACAGGGAGGAAACAATGATCAATAACAATATCATGACTGCAACCTTGCTGGCCGCCGCCCTGGCGGCGCCAGCCTCTGCCGGCGATCTGGCGATCTACAATTGGGCGGACTATTTCGGCGAAACCACCATTTCCGGTTACGAGGAGGCAACCGGAACCAGGGTCACGCTGGATTACTTCGACAGCAACGAAGTGCTGGAAACCAAGATGCTGGCGGGCGGCTCGGGTTACGACGTGGTGTTTCCCGCCGCCTCCAACGCCGAACGGCAGCTGCAGGCGGGAGCACTGCATCCGGTCGACACCGCGCGGCTGAAAAACTACGGCAACCTGCGCCCTGAAATCCTGGCTTCGCTTGACCAGGTGCCGGGCGGGCGGCAGCTGGGCGTGCCCTATACCTGGGGGACCATCGGCATCGCCTACAACCCGGCGCTGGTGGTGGAGCGGCTGGGGGACATCCCTGTCGACAGCTGGGACCTGCTGTTCGACCCGGCCAATGCTGCCAGGCTGCAGGACTGCGGCATCGGAGTGCTGGATTCGCCGGTGGAGATGCTGTCGGTGGCCCTGAATTACCTTGGCGCCGACCCCTATTCCGAGGACAAGGCGGACATCGCTAGGGCGCAGGAGCTGCTGGCCGCTGCAGCGGAAAACGTCAGCTATTTCAACAATCAGAAACCTTCCACCGACCTGCCAGCAGGCAACGTCTGCATGGCGGTGATGTATTCCGGTGACGCAGGCATCGCCCAGGCCCGCGCGGCGGAGGCGGGGAATGGCGTCGAAGTGCTTTATTCGATCCCGAAGGAGGGCACCCTGATGTGGATCGACCTGATGGCGATCCCGGAAGATGCGCCCAATGTGGACGCGGCTTATGCCTTTATCGACTACATGCTGCAGCCCGAGGTGATTGCCGGGGTTTCCAATGCCGTGTTCTTTGCCAATGCAAATGCGGCGGCGGACGCCCATGTGCTGACGGAGGTGCTGTCCGATCCGGGGATCTACCCGGATGCTGCCACCCTCGCCCGCCTGTTCCCGGACAAGAGCCTGGGTGCCAAAGCGTTGCGCCAGCGCACCCGGGCCTGGACCAAGGTGAAGTCAGGAATCTGACGCTGCGGGGGCTGCGGGTGCGGCCCCCTTCGACGGCTGGGGTTGGACCGCCCCTTCAAGCGAGAAATGCGCCGGGAACATCGCAGCCAGAAAGCGGAATATGATCCGCGCGGCCTCCCCTCGGTCGAACCGGTCAGGGTGTAGCAGGAAGTCGGTCCACATGCCCTCAAGCAGTGCCAGCGTGCCATGGGTGGCATCGCGCGCAGCACCGGAGGCATCCGGTGTTCCGGCCTCGCGCACAATCCGGGAAAAGGCGTTGTGGATCATGCCGCGCAGGCGTCCGTCACGGGTGTCCGAATGCTCGGCAATGGCGGTGCGATTGCGGGATTCACCGCGGAAAGCGTACCAGATGTTGACGTTGCGCCGGTTCAGCACCCGCTCGCTGAGGTCGCCGCGCACGATCATCTCGATCCGCTCCTGCGGGCTGTCGCCAGCGGTCTGCAGCAGCGCCTCCAGCCCGTCGTAATACTCTTCCGAGGAATGATGCGCCGCGGCCTGAACCAGGTTGTCCTTGCCGCCGAAATGCAGGTGGATCATGCCGCGCGACAGGCCGGCGCGCTGGATGATTTCGCTGACGGAGGTTTCGGAGATCCCCTTCTCTGCCACCGAATCCAGCACCGCACCGATCAGGGCTTGGCGGTTCTGCTCGCGATTCTGTTCCCGTTTTCCGGCCATCTTTCCCTTGGGTCCTGGTCGTTTCCACTGCTGTAACGCGGTTCAATCCTGTGCGGCAAGCGGTGCCGCCTGTCCAGTTTAGACACAGGCCAAACGGTTTCTCCAGCAAAAATGGACGTTTGTACATTTTTTACAGAATCCTATTGACAGGACCCCCTGCCAGCCGTCAGATTTTGATGGACGATTGTCCATTTTTAATGGAAGCACCCCGCCCGCACACCTTGCAAGCTACGGAGACACATGACTGGATTCCTCAGAACCGAGGCCGGAAAAGGCCTGGCGCTCAGCGCGCCCGCTTCGCTTTATGTGGGGCTTCTGGTGGCTGCGCCGCTGGGGATCCTGGTCGCCTACAGCTTCTGGACCCAGACCTATGTCGAGATCGACAAAACGCTGACCTGGGCTAACTACCTGGAGGCCGCCACCGACCCGCTGGTGCGGCATCTGATGCTGCGCTCGATCCTGATTGCCGGGGCGGTGACCGCGGCGACGGTAGCGCTGGCCTATCCGATAGCGTATTTCATCGCCTTCCGCACCCAGAAGAAAACCCTGTGGCTGCTGCTGATCACCATCCCGTTCTGGTCCAGCTACCTGCTGCGGGTGTTCAGCTGGAAACTGATCCTCGGCTTCAACGGGGTGATGAACTCGGCGCTGATCTCATTGGGGCTGCTCGAGGAGCCGCTGACCTTCCTTCTGTACAATGAATTCGCCGTGGTGCTGACCCTGGCCCATGCCTGGGCGCCCTTTGCAATCCTGCCGATCTATGTGTCGCTGCAAAAGATCGACCGTTCGCTGCTGGAGGCGGCTACCGACCTGGGTCTCACCAAGCTGGAGCGGTTCATCCGTGTCACCCTGCCGCTGACCGTGCCGGGCATCATCGCCGCCAGCCTGATCATCTTCATCCCGACCGTGGGCGACTACGTCACCCCGTCGCTGGTCGGCGGCTCGCAGGGCAAGATGGTAGCGAACCTGATCCAGGTGCAGTTCGGCCCAGCCAACAACTGGCCGCTTGGCGCGACGCTGTCGCTGGTGGCGATGGCTTCGGTCGGTTTTGTCGCCATCCTGTTTGTCATCCTGGCCACCGCACTGGGGAGGAGGATCCGTTGAGCACTCCGGTAAGCGAACCCCTGAACAAGCCGTTGAGCGCTGCTGCCAGCAAGTCCCGGCGCAGACCCCTCCGCTTCCCCTGGCTGCTGGCCTATGCCATCGGCTACCTGATTTTCCTGTATCTGCCGGTGCTGCTGCTGCCGCTGTTCTCTTTCAACGACGGCACCATCGTGGCCTTCCCGATGAAGGGCTTCACCCTGAAATGGTACGCCCAGCTGGGCGAGCAGGACACGCTCTTGCAGGCAATGGTGAACTCGCTGATTGTCGGCGCGGTGACCGCGCTGGTGGCCACCTCGCTGGGACTGTTCGCGGCCCGCGCCTATGTCCGCTACCGCTTCAAGGGGCGTGAGCTGTCGGAGGGTCTGGTGATGCTGCCCTTGGTCATTCCGGGCATCATCGTGGCGTCCTCGATGCTGGTGCTGTTCATCTCGCTGGGGCTGAAGCCGTCGCTGACGACGGTGATCCTGGGCCATGTCTTCGTCGCGCTGCCCTTTGCTGTCTCAATCATGAAATCGGCTTTCGACGACTTTGACCAGTCGCTGGAGGAAGCCGCCTTTGACCTTGGCGAGAGCGTCATTGGCACCTTCCGCCGGGTGACCCTGCCGATCGTGGCGCCGGGGATTGTTGCCAGCCTGCTGGTCACGTTCACCGTTTCGTTCGACGAGTTCGTGCTGGCCTTCTTCTTGTCCGGCAACCAGCCCACCCTGCCGGTCTATATCTGGAGCCAGATCCGCTTCCCGGCCAAGCTGCCGAACACGCTGGCGCTTGGCTCGCTGCTGCTGCTCGCCTCGGTGCTGCTGCTCCTGACCGCCGAATACTTCCGCCGCCGCTCCGCCAAGTCCGCCTGATGAAGGATACGCAGATGACCACTCAGAACATCATCGAAATCTCCGGGGTAGAGAAACGGTTCGGCACCTTCACCGCAGTGCGCGACCTGAACCTGACGCTTAAGGAGGGCGAGTTCTTTTCCCTGCTCGGACCCTCCGGCTGCGGCAAGACCACCGCGCTCAGGATGATCGCGGGCTTCCAGGACCACGACGCCGGCACCATCCGCATCGGCGGCCAGGACATGGCCCATATCCCGGCCAACAAACGGCCCACCAACATGGTGTTCCAGTCCTATGCGATCTTCCCGCATTTGAACGTCGGCGATAACGTCGCCTTTGGCCTGCGCAAGCTGAAGCTGGGCAAAGCAGAGACCGAAGAACGCGTCGCCGAGGCGCTGGAAATGGTGGAGCTGGGCGGGTTGCAATCGCGCAAGGCGACGGAGCTGTCCGGCGGCCAGCGCCAGCGGGTGGCCTTGGCCCGCGCACTGGTGATGCGGCCCAAGGTCTTGTTGCTGGACGAGCCGCTGTCGGCGCTCGACAAGAACCTGCGCGAGGCGATGCAGTTCGAAATGCGGCGCCTGCAGCAGAAACTGGGCATCACCTTTGTCATGGTCACCCACGACCAGTACGAGGCGATGACCATGTCCGACCGCATCGGCGTAATGTTCAAGGGCCAGCTCAAGCAGGTCGACAAGCCTGAAGTGCTTTATGCCCGCCCCTGCAGCCAGGAGGTTGCGGCCTTTATCGGCGGCATGAACTTCCTGGATGCGGCTGTCACCGGAGAGGTCAATGGCAAACTGCACGCCGATGTGCGGGGCTTCGGCCCGCTGTCCATCGACGTGAACCCCAACGTGGCGCGGCGCGGGCCGCAGCTGCTGGCAGGCATCCGCCCGGAACAGCTGGAAATCTCGGCGCAAAAGCCGGACGGCTACGACGGCTATCTGCAGGGCACCGTCACCAATGCCGCCTTCTACGGCGAGAACGTGCACTACCACGTCACCGCCGACGGCCTGCCGCAGCCCATCGCGGTATCGGTGCCGAACTACTTCCACACGGTTGATCACAAGCAGGGCGATCCGGTCTGGCTGGGGGTGCAGAACGCCTCCGTCATCGATCTCGGCGCCCGCGAAGCATGAGAATAAAGGGAGGAAGAATGATGAAACACTTCAAAACGGCACTGGCCGCGGCCACGGCTTTGACCGCCTCAGCGGGCATCGCATCCGCCGACGCCGCCAGCCTGTCGGTCTTTGACTGGTCCGGCTACGAGGATCAGGGGTTCTACGGCGATTACGTCGCCAAATACGGCGGCGCCCCCAGCTACACCTATTTCGGCAGCGTCGAGGAGGCCTTCACCAAGCTGCAATCGGGATTTGCGGCCGATCTCGCCCACCCCTGCACCGACGGGCTGCGCAAATGGGTGGCAGCGGGGCTGCTGAAGCCCATCGACACCTCGAAAATCAGCAACTGGGACAGCCTGCTGCCGCAGATCAAGGATGTGGACGGCGTCACTATCGACGGCCAGACCTATATGGTGCCGTTTGAATGGGGCAACACCGGGCTGATCTACCGCACCGATCAGATCGACGAAAGCGCGGTCTCCCTGCAGCTGATGGCCGACCCCGCCTATCAGGGCAAGATCGCCATCCCCGACGCCGCATCCTCGGCCTATGCGATGGCGGCCCTGGCGACCGGCGCCTCCAGCTATACCGACATGTCGGACGAGGAGTTCCAGAAAGCCTCTGATTTCCTGCGCCAGATCCACCCGAATGTGCGGTTCTACTGGTCCGATGCGGGCCAGCTGGATCAGGCCATCGCCTCGGGTGAGGTTCTGATGGGATGGGGCTGGAACCAGTCGGAGCTGAACCTGATCTGGAACGAGACGCCGGCCAGGATGATGCGCGACGTGGACAAGGGCATCGCCACCTGGGTCTGCGGCTATGTGCATCTGAACGCCTCGACCCAGAGCGACGAGCAGGTCTATGACATGCTGAACGCGCTGAGTTCTGAGCCCAGTGGCAAATACATCATCGAGAACTGGGGCTATGCCCACGCCAATGCCGAGGCGTTCAAATCCGCGGATCAGAGCCTGATCGAAACCTACGGCTTTGCCGATGTCGACAAGTTCTTTGAGGGCAGCCTGTTCTTTGATGCGGTCAATCCGGAGCTGGAAGGCCGGATGCTGAAGGAATTCGAGCGCATCAAGGCCGGGTTCTGATCCCCGCAAGCGGCGGGTCCTGACGCCCGCCGCCCCGCCAAATCCAAACAATCAAGACACAAAAGGATGTGCCAGCATGCCAGGCGCAAATGGGTATTCCATTCTGTTCGAGCCGGTGAAGATCGGCCCCGTCACGACCCGCAACCGCTTTTTCCAGGTGCCGCATTGCACCGGGCTGGGCCATGTCCGCCCGCAGGCAGAGGCGGCGGTACGCGCGATGAAAGCCGAGGGCGGCTGGTCCGTGGTCTCGACCCAGGAGACAGAGATCCACCCGACCTCGGACCTTGGCCCATATGCAGAGCACCGGCTGTGGGACAAGCACGATATCCCTGCGCTGCGGCTGATGACGGAACAGGTCCACGCCAAGGGATCACTGGCGGCGATCCAGCTGGCGCATAACGGCCACCACGCCACCAACCACCTGACCCGCGCCCCGGCGCTGGGAGTCACGGACCGGCCGATTGACCTAGCCTACCCGAAACAGGCCCGCGCCATGGACAAGCAGGACATCCGCGACCTGCGCCGCTGGCACCGGGAAGCGGCGCTGCGCGCAAAGGAGGCAGGCTTTGACATCGTCTATGTCTACGCCGGCCACCAGATGACGCTGCCGCATCACTTCCTGCTGCCCCAGTACAACACCCGCAGCGATGAATACGGCGGCAGCCTCGAAAACCGCGTCCGGCTGACCCGGGAATTGCTGGAAGATACCCGCGAAGTGCTGGACGGCCACTGCGCCGTGGCCTTTCGCTTTGCCGTTGACCAGATGATGGGCGCCGATGGCATGCAGGCCAGCGAGGAAGGCCGCGCGGTGGTGGAAATGCTGGCAGATCTGCCCGACCTCTGGGACGTGAACGTTGCCGACTGGAGCAACGACAGTATGACCACCCGCTTCCAGCCCGAAGACGGCTATCAGATCCCCTATACCGATTTCGTGAAGCAGGTGACGAACAAGCCGGTGGTCGGCGTCGGCCGCTTCACCTCGCCTGACTTGATGACCTCGCTGGTCTCCAAGGGCGTGCTGGACCTCATTGGTGCGGCCCGCCCCTCGATCGCCGACCCCTTCCTGCCGAAGAAGATCGAGGAAGGCCGGATCGAGGAAATCCGCGAATGCATCGGCTGCAATATCTGCGTGTCCGCCGACAATCTGGGCGTCCCGATCCGCTGCACCCAGAACCCGACAATGGGCGAAGAATGGCGGCGCAAATGGCATCCCGAGCAAATCGCCCCCAAGCAGCAGGAAGAGGCCGCGCTGGTGGTTGGCTCCGGCCCCGCGGGCCTGGAATGCGCCATGCAGCTGGCCAGGCGCGGCTATCAGGTGACGCTGGCCGAAGCGGCGGAGGAATTCGGCGGCCGGGTGCTGAAGGAAAGCAAGCTGAAAGGGCTGTCCGCCTGGAAACGGGTCACCGACAACCGCCTGTGGGATCTGCAGCAGCGCGGCAATGTGCAGATGTTCACCGGCAGCAAACTTGGCGCTGCTGATGTTGCAGAACTTGGCATCCCCAATGTCTTCCTTGCCACCGGCAGCACCTGGCACCGCGACGGGCGCGGGCGCACCTCACCGCAGCCCTTGGAGATCAAGGGCATGCCTGTCTTCACCCCTGACGACGTGATGGAGGGCACCCTGCCGCCGGACAATGGCCCGGTGCTGCTGTATGACGACGATCAGGGCTACATCGGCGGGGTGCTGGCCAGCCATCTGGCCGCGACAGGCCGCAAGGTGGTGCTGGCGACGCCTGGCGCCATCGCCTCGGCCTTCACTGATCTGACTCTGGAACAGCACCGGGTGCAGGCGGAACTGCTGGAAGCGGGCGTAGAGATCATTCCGCTGCATTCCCTGCAATCAGCGGATGCTGCCGGTGCAGACCTGTCCTGCGTCTACACCAGCCGCACCCGCCGTGTGGATTGCGCCAGCCTGCTGATGGTCACCTCCCGCCAGCGCGACACCGCGCTGTTTGATGAGCTGAAAGCAAACCACGCGGACAGTTTCACAACACTGGAGCTGTTCGGCGATGCCGCCTCCCCCGGTCTGATTGCCGATGCGGTCTTTGCCGGCCACCAGGCGGCCCGCAACTTTGAACGCGACCCGGCGGCGGCAGACGCCGACTGGTTCCGCCGTGAACTGATTTCCCTCGAAGACATGGGAGGCGCATGATGCCTAAAGACGACCTGCAAGTGATGCGCGAGCTGATGGAGAGCCACCGCGAGGGTTTTGCGCTAGACCGGCATTTCTACACCTCGGAAGCGGTCTATGACCACGACATCAAGATGTTCTGGAACCGCAACTGGATCTGGGTTGGCCACGTCAGCCAGATTTCGGAGCCTGGCGACTATTTCCTGTTCGACTACGGCCCGGAGTCGGTGATCGTGGTGCGAGACCGCGAAGGCGAGGTACGCGCCCATCTGAATGTCTGCCGCCACCGCGGCTCTCGCGTGTGTTTGGAAAAACAGGGCACCGCGCGGGTGTTCTCCTGTCCCTACCACGCCTGGACCTTCGGCCTCGACGGGCGGCTGCGCGGCGGCCGCGCCATGGGGCCGGATTTCGACCCCTCGGATTACGGGCTGTTCCCGGTGCAGGTGCAGATTTTCCAGGGGCTGATCTTCATCTGCGCCGATGAAAACCCGCCGCCACTGGCGGACAGCCTAGACCGTTTGGCACCGCTGTCGGCGCCGATGGGACTGGAAAACCTGAAACTGGCGCATGAGGCCTCCTATCCGGTGCCTGCCAACTGGAAACTGGCGCTGGAAAATTACTTGGAATGCTACCACTGCGCCCCCTCGCATCAGGACTATTCCCGCAGCCACTCGCTGAAGGATCCGGCGGATGTGGAGAAATACGGCGCGGATTTGCGTGAACGCTCCGCCTCCATCGGCTTGCCGGTGGAGGAACTGGACCTGACCGGTCCCAATGCACAGGCGCCGGGATCGGACGTCTATTGGCGCCGCTATCCGCTGTTCCCCGGCTACCAGACCGGCAGCAAGGATGGCGAACCGCTGGCGCCGCCGCTTGGGGCACTCAGCGACCATGACGGCGGGGCCACCGATCTGGCCATCGGCACGCTGAACTACTTTCTGATCTATGCCGACCATCTGGTGGGCTACCGCTTTGTTCCCCGCGGGTTGCAGGAAACCGACATTCAGATTGCCTGGTACGTGCGCGGCGATGCCGAAGAAGGGCGCGATTATGACAAGGAAGCCCTTACTTGGCTGTGGCATGTCACCTCGCTCGATGATGAGCGGATCATCCGCCACAATCAGGAGGGCGTGAATTCGCACCGTTTTGCGCCCGGCCCGTTGTCCGAGATGGAATGGAGCCTGCCCGGCTTTTACCGCAGCTATTTCAACATGATCTGAGCCATCAAGGCCCTAATCTCTACTGCAGGCCGCGCCCGCGGCCTGCCCTGACCCCATCCCGGAGACCGCTATATGGTTGACGTCACCAAAACCCGAACCCGGCGCCGCAGCGGCGGCCGCGATGCCCGCGCCGCGGCCCGCACCCAACCCTCAGCCAGCCAGGCGATCTGGCCCGGACTTTCCGGCGGCCGCTACCGGCCTCTGTCCGATGCGGACATGCAGAAGATCCACCATGCCGCGCTGACCATTCTGGAACGCACCGGCATCGGCGACCCGACAGAGGAACTGCTGGATCTGGTGCTGCCCAAGGGCGCCATCCTTAGCGAACACGGCCGCCTCTGCTTTCCGCGCGCGCTGATGGAGGACCTGCTGGCCGGTGCGGCCAATGAATTCTACGTCCACGCCCGGGGCAGCCGCGCCGGCAAGGACGACATGCACTGCACCAAGGACAAGGTCTATTACGCCAACTCCGGAACTGCGGTGACGACCTTTGACGCCGCCAGCCGCAGCTATCGCCCCTCCATCATCCGCGACGTCTATGACTTCACCCGGCTGGTGGACCGGCTCGACAACATCCACATGACCGGTGACACCGTGCTGGGCACCGACGTGCCGCAGGATTTCGAACATGACATGTCGATGCTCTATTCCATCCTGGCGGGCAGCGAGAAGCCGTCCTGCCTCACCTTCCGCGACCGCTCCCACATCAAGCCGGCGATCGAGATGTTCGATATTGCTTCGGGCGGTGAGGGGAAATTCCTGCAAAAACCCTCGGTAATTTTCGGGGGCTGCCCGATTGTCTCGCCGCTGCGGCTGGGGCGCGAGAATCTGGAGATCATGATCGACACCGCCAAGCTGGGCCTCACCTGCGATCTGGCGGTGCCGCCGCAGGCCGGTGCGACCTCCCCTGCCCCGCTGGCCGGCACGCTGGCGCAGGCAGTGGCAGAAACCCTTTCCTGCGTCGCCATCGTCAACCTGATCAATCCCGGCACGCCGGTGGTGTTTGCCGCCTGGCCCTTCATCACCGACCTGCGCACAGGATCGTTCACCGGAGGATCGGGTGAGCAGGCGCTGATCGGTGCCGCCGCCATCCAGATGGGCAATTTCTACAACCTGCCCACGTCCGTGGGCTGCGGCATGACCGATTCCAAGATCCCCGACGCCCAGTACGGGCTGGAAAAGGCGCTGACCTTCAGCCTTGCCGCCCACGCCGGCGCCAACCGCCTTTGCGAGTTTGGCGGCATGGTCGGCTCGCTGATGGGCTGCTCCTTCGAGTCGATGGTGATCGACAACGAGGCCGCAGGCATGATCTCCCGTACCCTGCGCGGGATCGAGGTCAGCGATGACACCCTCTCGGTCGATGTGATCCACGACTGCGCCACCGGACCGGGCCATTTCCTCGGCAACACCCAGACGCTGCAGTATATGGAGACGGAATATGTCTATCCCGACCTGATGGACCGGGAACTGACGGATACCTGGGAGAAGGCGGGCAAGCAGACCATGTTCGACCGCGCCCGCGAGGTGTCGGACAAGATCCTGGGTGAGCATTACCCGAATTACTTCGGCAGCAAGCTGGATGCTGAGGTCCGCGCAAGGTTCCCCGTCAAACTGCCGCCGGAGGCGATGCGCCCCGGCGGCTGATGCCGGGGGCCGCGTTCACTGAACCACCGGTTCCTGCGCCAGCTCCAGATGCAGTTCTTTGCCGGTATAGGGGCTGGCAGCGATGGTTTCGTCGTCCAGCTCCACCCCCAGTCCTGGTTCCTTGGAGGGGATCACATAGCCGTCCTCCCAGGTGATCGCGGACTTGAGGCAGGACATATAGGGGCCTTCAAAGGTGCCGATCGACTCGAGGATCAGGAAGTTCGGGCTGCAGGCCGAGATCTGGATGTTCGCCGCCGCCACCACCGGCCCGCAGTAAAGATGCGGCGCGATCTGGGCCTGCCGGGTTTCGGCCATGGATGCGATTTTCTTGGCTTCCAGCAGGCCGCCGACCCGCCCTAGGTCCATCTGCAGGATCGAGGCCGCCCCGGCCTCCAGCACGCGGGCAAACTCATGCTTGGTGCAGAGCCGCTCGCCGGTTGAAATCGGCACCGAGGTGAACCGCGCCACCTCCGCCATATCGGCGGGGTTTTCCGGCGGCACCGGTTCCTCGAACCACAAGGGCTCATAGGGTTCCAGCCGCCGCGCCATTCGTTTGGCGCCGGAGACGGTGAACTGCCCGTGGGTGCCGAACAGCAGGTCCGCACGGGTGCCGACCGCCTCGCGGATGCGCTTCACGAACATCTCGCTGCGCTCCAGGTCCTCAAGCCGCGGCTGATGCCCGTCATAGATCGTGTAAGGGCCTGCGGGGTCGAATTTCACCGCGGTAAAGCCCTGCTCCACCCGCTGAAGCGCAACTTCCGCCGCCATGTCCGGGTCGTTGTAGACATTGGGCGTGTCCGGGTCCGGGTAGACGTCGCCCTCAGCCGGATAGAGGTAGGTATAGCTGCGCAGCCGCTCATGCACCTGGCCGCCCATCAGCTCGTAAACCGGCTTGCCCGCGGCCTTGCCGATGATGTCCCAGCAGGCCATTTCCAGCCCGCTCAAAACCCCCATCACCGTCACATCGGGCCGCAGCGTGTAGCCGGCGCCATAGGATTTGCGCCACAGCTTCTCGATATGATGCGGATCGCAGCCTTCGAACTGGCGGGCAAACATCTCCTCCGCCATGGCGCAGCACAGGTCCGGGCCGAAGGTCGCGTTGTATATCTCCCCCACCCCGGTGATGCCGCAAGCGGTGGTCAGGCGCACAAAGATGAAATAGCGCCCGCCGTGGCGCGGCGGCGGGTTGCCGAAAACAAAGGTTTCAATCTTATCGAGCTTCATCTGAAATTCCTTGTCATTCCGCCGCCAAGGGCCTGTTTTCATTATCGTCCAGCACCATCTGCGCACCGCGGGCGGCCAGCATCATGGTGGGCGCGTTGGTATTGCCGGAGGTCACATTCGGAAACGACGAGGCATCAATCACCCGCAAACCCGCAACCCCATGCACCCTGAGCCGCGCATCCAGCACCGAGTCGGTTGCAGTATGCCCCATCCGGCACGTGCAGCTTGCATGAAACACGCTGCCCGCGCGTTCGCGGAAGTTTTCCAGCAGTGCTGCATCATCCATCCCGGCGATATCCGGCACCCGCCGCTCCCGCGTGACCCGCTTCATGGTGGCGGTTGCTGCCAGCGCCTGCAGCAAGTGGCTGGCGCGGATGGCGGTTGCCTTGTCTTCCTCCGCCGACAGCGAGTTCGGCTCGATCAGCGGTGCCTGGCCGGGGTCGGCGGATTGGATAGTGATCTGCCCGCGGCTGACCGGGCGGCTGGGCTGAACGCACAGCAGGAAGCCGTTGTCCTTGTCGATCTGCGGCTTTCCGTTTGCCTGTGTCGAGTAAGACGCCGGGTTGCAATAGACCTGCACATCCGGCAGCGCCGCGCCCGCGGTGCGGACAAAACCGCTGCACTGATTGACCGGTACGCTCAGCGGCCCCTTGCGGGTCAGGACATACTGTAGACCGGCCTTCATCTGCTTGGCAAAACTGCCCAGCCGGTCGTTCAGCGTCGCGGTATTGGCCCAGAAGAAATGCGAAACCGCCAGATGGTCCTGCAGCCCCTGCCCCACTTGCGGCAGGTCATGGGCAACCTCGATCCCGTGCCGCTGCAGCAGCGCGGCCGGGCCGATACCAGAGAGCTGTAAGAGCTGCGGAGAATTCACCGCACCCGCGCTCAAGATCACTTCGCGCGCCGCCATGGCGGTCTGCGCCTGCCCTTTCACCCGGAAGGCCACGCCGGTGGCACGCGCGCCCGATGTCAGCACCTTCTCCACCAGCGCGCCGCTGATCACGGTCAGGTTGCCGCGTTTCATCGCAGGCCGCAGGAACGCATCCGCCGAGGACCAGCGCCGCCCGTCTTTCACCGTGCTGCGGACATAGCCCATGCCCTCGCCGGGCAGTGTGTTGGCGCCTTCCTCTGCCGCGGCATTCATGTCCGGCAGGAACGGCCAGCCCATGTCCTGCCCAGCCGCCAGAAAGTTCCTGGCAAAGGGATGCATCCGCTCGCTGAGGTCGGTTACCCGCACAGGACCGTTGCCGCGCAACCGTCGGCGGCCCTGGTGCCATTCGTCGTTTGTTTCCAGCGCCTCATAGCTGCGGCGCACGTTCTCCCAGCCCCAGCCGGTGGCGCCTGCGGCCTCCCAATCGTCGTAGTCATGCGGCAGACCGCGCACATAAGCCATTGCGTTGATGGAGCTGGAGCCGCCCAGAACCTTGCCCCGCGGCCAATAGGCGGCGCGCCCGTTCAGCCCCGGATCCGCTGCGGCGGAATAGCGCCAGTTCACCTTAGGATCCGAGAAGGTGAAGCCATAGCCCACCGGGATCTTGATCCAGAACCGCCGGTCGCTGCCGCCGGCCTCTATCAGCAGCACCTTGTGGCGGCCATTGGCGGTCAGCCGGTCGGCCAGCACACAGCCCGCCGAACCGGCTCCTACGATAATGAAATCAAATGTCTGCGCCATGGCACGCCCGGGTCCGTTGGTTTCCCATCAGATTGTGCAGCGCGAATGGCATAAATCAAACAATGTGTTTTGCCCCTATGGCATAGCTGTGCTTAAAGCTAAGTCATGACCGACCTGCCCCACGTCACCTGGCTCAAGGCCTTTGAAGCCGCCGCGCGGCTGAACAGTTTCTCTGCCGCGGCGGAGGAGCTGGGCTTGACACCTGCCGCCATCAGCCAGCAGATCCGCCTGCTGGAAAAGCATCTGAACACCCAGCTGTTCAAACGTCTTCCCCGCGGGGTGGCACTTACTGACACCGGCCAGGCCTATTCCCAGCCGATCCGCAAGTCCTTCATCGACATGCAGCAGGCCACCGCCGGTCTGTTCGGCAAGAAGCGCAAGCGGGTGGTCCGGGTGCGGGCCTCGATTTCCTGCGCCGCCTTGGTAATCGCGCCCCAGCTTGGCCGCTTTCAGGCGGCGCACCCGGATATTCTGGTAGAGCTGACCACCTCCATCTGGGCCAACCGGTTTGACGAGGAAGGCCTGGACATCGACATCCGCTATGGCGGTGACTGGCAGGAGAGCGAGGTCCTGCATCTGGGCCACGAAAACGCTGTGCCAGTCTGCAGTCCGGGCTACCTGCACGATCTGGGCGGCAGCCCCTCCATTCATGACCTTGCAGGATCCGACGTGGTGCAGATCTTCGGCTCGGAAACTGACTGGGGCCGCCTGTCAGAGCTGCACGGGCTGAACCTGCAGACACCCGCGGATTGGCTCAAGGCGGACTCGTCGTTGCTGGCGCTGCAGACCGTGGCGGCCGGCCACGGGGTGACGATGGTGCTGGAAAGCTTTGCCCGGCAGTACATCGAGCAGGGGATGGTGGTGGTTCCGACCGCGTACAAGCTGCCGAAGCGTCGCTCGCATTACATCGTGATCAACGACCGGGCAGGCCAGCGGGAGGAGGTCAAGGCCTTCTGCAGCTGGCTCATGGCGCTGTACCAGTCGCTGATCTGAGGGGGTTTCCCCGCCGGTCCCCGCGGGGACAGAGACGGAAAACACTGCCCCTTACCCCTGAAGCGTGTCCAGCGCAGCAGCCATTGCGTTCCACAACTCCTCTGCCGGTTCGGTGCCGACCGAGATGCGGATAAACCCCGGGGCCACCGCATCGCCCCAGCGGGCGCGGCGCTCAGCCGAGGTATGCACCCCGCCGAACGACGTTGCGGAGCGGATCAGCGGGCAGCTGTTGATGAAAGCATCGGCCTGTTCCGCGCTGTCCAGGGTGATGGAAATTAGAAAGCCAAACCGCGCCATCTGCTGTTTCGCCAGGTTGTGCGAGGGATCGGATTTCAGCCCCGGAAAGCGGATCGCTTGCACCAGCGGATGCGCGGCGAGCCGTTCGGCAAGCACCTCAGCGGTGCTGCACATCCGGTCAAAACGCACGTCCAAAGTTTCCAGCCCCCGGTGCGCCAGCCAGGCCTCTTGCGGGCCGGGGATGCCGCCGCCGAACTGGCGCCATTCGCGCGCGGCCTGCAAAACATCCGAATTGCGGGTCGCCAGATGCCCCATCAGCACATCCGAATGCCCGCCCGGCGCCTTGGTGTCTGAGGCAACAACCACATCCGCGCCCAGCTCCAGCGGGCGCTGGCCCAGCGGGGTCATAGTGGTGTTGTCGACGATCAGCAGCCCGCCCGCCGCGTGCACCGTCTCCGCAATCGCGCGCAGATCGCAGAGGTCCAGACCAGGGTTCGAAGGTGTTTCCGCAAAAACAACGTCAAATCCATCAAAGCCGCCCTCGGCAAATGCGGTGGTGGGGCGCTGGTGGACCTCAACGCCAAGGCTCTGCAAGAAGCGCTCGCTTAGGCGCCGGGTGACGTAGTAGCCATCCGACGGGATCAGCAGTTTCGACCCTGCTTTGACGGTGGCAAACAGCGCCGCCGAGATCGCCGCCATGCCCGACGGAAATGCCAGCGCGGGCGCGTCCTCCAGATAGGCAAGCACATGCTCCAGATGCTCCCAGGTGGCGTTGTCCACCCGGCCATAACTGGGGCCGCCGGTCCAGTCGCCCGGCAGGTGGTACATCGAGCTTTGCGTCAGCGGCAGTGCCACCGGATCGCCCTCGGACAGGGAATTGCCGCGCAAATGCAGCATGGCGCCGGGTTTGGGAGCGTTGGGTTTGTCCATATCGGGCGCCTTTCCTGACTGCGGGTTCGGCAAATTCATAGCGGGCGCCAGGCAAAAGAGACAAGGCCGGAAACGCACTGCTCCCGGCCATCAGTTCTTTCCGCTTTCTTGGCCGCTCACCCCATCCAGCGCCGGACAGGCGCGGCGGAGTCCTCCAACGCCTGGCAGACCACGTCAATCAGGGTCGGGCCGTCGTGGGCAAAGGCCTCCTTGATCGCTCCGTCCAGGTCTTCCGGCTTCTCCACCCGCCAGGTCTTGACGCCGAACGCTTCAGCCGCCGCCGCATGGTTGGTGCGGTTGAAGTCCACATTGTAATAGCGCTTACCGCAGTCGTCGCGCTGGCTCGCCTTGATCCAGCCGAAGTTGGCGTTGGAGAACACCACATAGGTGATGGGTGCAGCGCAGCGCACCACGGTTTCCAGCTCGCCGCAGGTGAAGTTGAAGGAGCCGTCGCCCATCATCCCCACGACCTTGGCTCCGGGCCGCCCGAACCAGGCGCCCAGCGACGCCGACAAAGAATACCCCAAGGCGCCATGGGCGCGGTTGGTGATGTACTGGCGGCCCGGGTGCTTTTGCTGCGAATAGGCGTTGTAATACGGGCAGCTGGTGCCGGGGTCGGAGACCACGATGGCATCCTCCGGCAGGTTTTGATTGAGGGCGTGGATGATCTGCTCCGGAAGAACCTGATCGGTTTTGCTGTGCGCCAGCTCCTCAAACTTGGCAAACTTGCGCTGCTTGATGTCGGCAATTTTTGCAGCCCCGCCAAATGAGGGCAATTCGCCCTCCCGGCCATCCAGATAGGCGTTCACCGCCTGCAAGCTGAGCTTCAGGTCGGCCACCACACCAACCTCGGTCGGGTAGTTGGCCCCGATGGTCATCGGGTCGTTGTCAAAATGCACGATCCGCTGCCCTGGCTTCGGTGCCTCCCAGCGCGAGGTGGTGGTGGACCCGGCGCGGCAGCCCATGAAGACCACCAGATCGGCTCCTTCCATCATCTCCCAGGTCTCATCCGTGCCGCCGTTGGAACCGACCACGCCCAGCGATTGCGGATGCGTATCGGCCAGCGATCCCTTGCCGGAGATCGAGGTTCCCACGGCAATGTCGAGGCGGGAGGCGAGCCTATCCAGTTCCTCCATAGCGCCCGAAATCACCACACCGCCGCCGCAGACGATCAGCGGCGATTTGGCAGTGAGGATGGCTTCCACCGCAGCCTCTGCCGCGCCCGGTTCCGGAGCTGCACGATAGGCGGGGTAGCTTTGGTGTTTTGGATCGCCCCAGACGTCATCCGCCGGAACATCGTCATACTGGATGTCATAGGGCAGCCCCAGATGCGCCGAGCCGGAACGGCCGGTGGTCATTGCCCGGAACGCCTGGCGCACCATGCGCGGGATGTGGTCGGCGCGTTTGATCACCGTGTTGAACTTGGTCAGCGGCCCCATCAGAACCTCTTGGTTGACCTCGGTCAGCGGGTATTTCCCGTAAGACCCCACCGAGATGTCGGTGGTGATCGCCAGCACCGCATAGGAGCTTTCGTTGGCCTCGATCAGCCCCGGCAGAATATAAGTGGCACCGCCGCCAGAGGGGCCTTCGCAAACCCCCACCCGTCCGGTCACGCGGGAAAACCCGTCGGCCATATAGGCCGCACTGCGCTCATCGCGGGTGAGGACATGGGTGATGCCATGCTCCAGCCGGTTCATCGCGTCATAGAAGGGCAGCGTAGTATCGCCGCAGAGGCCGAAGATATGGGTAACCCCATGTGCCTCAAGCGCGCGCACCATCGCCTCGGCACCGTTCATCGTGTTCTTCATCGGGACCTCCTAAAGCCTGATTGATACCTGTCCCGAGGCAAGCCCGGAATCTGCGTTCCAAATTGTATACAATATTGTAGATCAATGTGAAGGCAAAAGGTCAGACACTCTGCACCCGGCTGCGGTTCTTCGGAATGGACGGGGATAAATTGAAAAATCAGATGTTTACCCGGACGTTCGCGCCAAGATTTCTGCCACATGCTCTTGCCAGGCGGCGGTAAAGCTGGCTGCAAGCTGGGACAGCGGACGCTCGCTGGGTGTCAGAATTGAATAGCCAAAGGGAATCGCCGGCTCAAAAGGCAGGAAGCGGATGCGTTCGTCGCCCGCATTGCTGCGGCGGTAGCTCTCGGCGCTCAGCACATCGACGACAGCGCAGGCCTGGCCGGCCGCGACAAAGTGGAACAGCGGCAAGAAGTATTCCGCGTCATAGCGCAGGTTGAAATCCGCATCCGCCTGCACAAAGGCCTGGGCAGTGGCCTGGTGGGTGCTGTGATCGGGCTGCAAGGCACCCATGGGCTCGCCGCTCAGGTCCTGCACTGAGATGCTGTCCTTGCGGGCAAGCCGATGGCCGGCCGGCACGGCACACAGGCAATTGCAGGGCAATTCCACGGTCTTGTAAAGCTTCCGGTCCCCTTGGTAGCGCGTCATGTCACAGAACCCGATGTCAAAGCTGTTGGCCGCAATCAGGCTGCGGACTTGCGGCGAGGACCGGGTGGCCAGCGTGACATTGACCTCGGGCTTGTCTGCAACAAACCGGCTGACGAACTCCGGCAGCAGGATGACGGATGGCCCCGGCATCGCCACAACCCGGATTGCGCCGCGCACCCGTTCGCGCATCTTCACCAGGTTCTGCTGCGCCGTCTCCAGCCGGTTCAGGATTTCAGACGCTTCGACCATCAGGTAATGCGCTTCCGGCACCGGCACCAGGCGGCGGCCCTCGCGCAAGAACAGTGTCAGGCCCAGTTCCTCCTCCAGCGTCTTGATGGCAGCGCTGACCGCGGGCTGGGTACGGTGCAGGTTGCGCGCCGCCTGGCTCACAGAGCCGGTTTTCATAACTTCGCGGAACACCGCAAGCTGGTGAGAGTTCATGATCTGCTCCCGGCGTAAAGCCAACATAAATTCAATCTATATAAACAGTATAATTTTAAATTTGAACTTATGCTTTGCCTTTTCCATGATGCAAAGATCACAGGTGAATGCTGCGCAAGAGGAGACGCAGCCAATACTCCAGGGAGGACATTATGGGGTTTTTCAAGAAACTGACCGGGGCTGCATTGGCCTGCACCATGCTGACTGGCGCCGCTGCGGCGCAGGACATGACCTTTTTCCGTATCGGCACCGGCGGTGCGGGCGGCACCTATTTCCCGATTGGCGGCATCATCGCCAACGCCATTTCCAACCCGCCCGGCTCGCGCGCCTGCGACGAGGGCGGCAACTGCGGCGTGCCCGGCCTGGTGGCGATGGCGCAGTCGACCAATGCCTCGGCGCATAACGTGAATGCCATTCAGGCGGGCCAGATGGAGGCAGGCCTGTCCGGTGCCGCGACGCTGCATTTTGCCTATCACGGCAAGGGCAAGTTTGAAGGCAATGCCAAGCCCGACCTGCGGGTGATTGCCAACCTGTTCCCGGAAGACCTGCATCTGGTGCTGCCCAAGGGCCATTCGCTGGGCGGGCTCGCCGATCTGAAGGGCAAGCGTGTCGGCATTGCCCAGGCGGGGTCCGGCACCCAGATCGCGGTGGAGCTGATCCTGAATGACCACGGCGTCAACCGCGACAACATCGACGAGGCAGAACTGAACAATGCCCAGTCCGCCGAGCGTATCGCCGACGGCCAGCTGGACGCCTATTTCTATGCCGCGGGCACGCCTGTTGCGGCGATGATCCAGCTCGACAACACAAAGGGCATGGAACTGCACAACTGGTCCGAGGAAGAGATCAAGCAGGCCAATACCACCGTGCCCTACTACATCCCCTCGACCATTCCAGCGGGCACCTACCCGGGTGTGGGATATGACGTGAACACCGTGGCGGTCTCCGGCATGCTGGTCACCAACGCCAATATGGACGAAGAGCTGATCTATCAGATCACCAAGGCGATGTGGTCCGATACCGCCCGCAAGCTCTTGGACAACGGCCACCCCAAGGGCAAGGCGATCACCCTGGAAACCGCGCTGGACGGCGTCGAGGGCATCGGTGTGCCGCTGCACCCGGGCGCTGAGCGTTTCTACCGCGAAATCGGAATGCTCAACTAAACTTCCCCTGAACTGCGGCAGCAGGGCGCGCCTTGCTGCCGTTTTTGTTTCCCGGCGCCCCTGTCCGCAATGCGGGTGAACGGCGCGCGCCGGCACCGCCCCCGGACTGGAGACCCCGATGTCCATGGACACCCATCTCGACAACAAGGCGCTTGAGGAGCTGGAGAAGCAGTATGACTCTGCTCTGAACACGCGCGACAACGGACCCAGGCTGACTGGCGTCATTTATTGGGCCAGCATCGCCTTTGCCCTCTATCACCTGTGGACGGCCGGTTTCGGCACCCCGGTGGACCATGTGCATATGGGTATTCACCTGGCGGGCCTGTTCCTGTTTATTTTTGTGGGCTTTCCGCTGATCAAGTCAGCCCGCAGCCTGGAGTGGCGCGGACCCCATCCGCTCCGCCCCGGCAATGTACCGCTCTATGACTGGGCGCTGACCGGGCTCAGCATGGCGGCGGCGCTGTTTCTCTGGGTCAGCTGGCGTGGCTTTGACATGTTCGGCTTCGACATCGCCGAACAGGCGCTGCGGCAGGGCAATCCGTCCAGCCTGGATGTGTTCTTCGGCTCGGTTCTGATCCTGACGGTGCTGGAGATCGCGCGCCGCACCATCGGCTTTGTGCTGCCGCTGATCATCCTGGTGTTCATGGTCTACGCGCTGTTCGGGCCATACATGCCCGCGCAGATCCTCAAGCATCCAGGCGTCAACTGGCAGCAGTTCGTCAACAACATGTACTTCCCGTCCGAAGGCATCTTTGGCGTGACGCTGTGGGTGGTCTCCACCGTGGTGTTTCACTTTGTGCTGTTCGGCGTTGTGGCGCAGCGGATGGGGCTGGGGCAGTTCTTTGTCGACAACGCCATGCTGCTCGCTGGCCGATATACCGGCGGACCGGCCAAGGTTTCCGTGGTCTCATCCGCGTTCTTCGGCACGATTTCCGGCTCTTCCATTGCCAACACGGTCTCCACCGGCTCGCTGACCATCCCCAACATGAAGAAGCTGGGCTACCCCGGCCATTTCGCAGGCGGGGTTGAGGCGGCTGCCTCGGCCGGCGGCCAGATCCCCCCGCCGATCATGGGGGCTGCGTCCTTCCTGATGGCAGAGTATCTGGAGGTGCCTTACACTACCATCGTGATTGCGGCGATTGTGCCTGCGCTGATGCATTATATCGGGGTGATCTCGATCGTGCATTTCACCGCCAAGAAACTAGGTCTGACCGCCTATCCCAAAGACCAGCTGCCCAAGTTCCTGCAAGTCTGGAAGGACGGCTGGTACACCATCATCCCGCTGATCGCGCTTCTTCTGGTGCTTTTCTCCGGATACTCGCCCAACATGGCCGCTTTCATCGGTCTCAGCCTGTGCATCGTTGTCGGTTTCTGCGCCTTTGACAAACCCGCCACGCTGCTGATCCCCTTTGCCCTGCTCGGCTTTATCTTGTGGAAGGCCTCGCCCTACTCCGGCGAGGGGTACACCCCGGTGATGGCCGGGATGCTGGCCGCACTCACCATCATCGGCTGCCTGCACAGGAATGAGCGGCAAAACTTCCGCGACTTGTTCGACAGCTTCCACGTCGGCGTGCAATACGCGCTGGCAGTGGGCGCGGCCTCTGCCGCGGTGGGCATCGTGGTGGGTGTGATCAACACCACTGGCGTCGGCTTCCGCCTCGGCTTCATGGTCACCGGCGGCGCGGCGGACATGGCGGCAGCGATTGCGCCGTTCCTCGACTGGACCTCCATCGAGGCGTTCAGCCAGTCGTCGATCCAGCAGTTCCTGTCGCTGGTGCTGATCGCCATGGCCTGCATCCTGATGGGGGCCGGCCTGCCGACCACGGCGCTTTATATCATGCTGGTTGCTGTTGCGACGCCTGCGCTCAGCCAGCTCGGCGTGCCGCCGCTCGCCACGCATATGTTCGTGCTTTACTACGGCGTGATTTCCGAAATCACCCCGCCGGTTTGCGCCTCGGCTTATGCAGCGGCAGGGATTGCGGGGTCCAACCCGTTCCGCACCGGGCTTAATGCCTTTACCCTGGGTCTGGGCAAGCTGATGGTGCCGATGGTGTTTGTCTATGCGCCGACCATGCTGATCGTGCTGCCGGAATACTTCACTCTGCTGAGCTTCACTCAGGTCACCCTGACATGCGCGGCAGGCGTCTTTGCCATCGCCACTGCTGTCTCGGCCTACTTCCTGGCACCGCTCAGCGGCATCTGGCGGCTGCTAATGGCCATTGGCGGCCTGCTGCTGGTGGCGCCTTCCGGCGGCTCTGACATCGCAGCGCTGGTTGTGATGGCACCGGTGCTGATCCAGCAGCTGGGCCAGCAGCGCAAACTGCAAGCAAAGGCGGCGCAATGAGCGCATCGTCTTCGCCCGATGTGACGGTCCTGGGCGCCGGGATCGTCGGCATCTGCTCGGCCCTGTCCCTGGCTGGGCGGGGCCTCCGGGTCCGGCTCATCGACCGGGACGCCCCGGGCCAGGCGACGTCTTATGGCAATGCTGGCATCATTTCCCCCTGGTCGGTGGTGCCGCAATCCATGCCGGGCCTTTGGAAAAAAGTGCCTGGCTGGCTGCTGGACCCGCTGGGACCGGTGGCGGTGAAGCCCGGCTACCTGCCCAAGGTCGCCCCCTGGGGGCTGCGGTTTCTGGCCGAGGGGCGTGACCGGCGGATACATCAGATTTCCGACGCCATGGGCTTTCTGTGCCGTAATTGCGTCGAGGGTTTCCGGCTGCATCTGGCCGGCACCGGCCATGAGGATCTGATCAGGGACAGCTATTATGTCCATGCCTCGCGCAACCCGGAGGAGGCTGATCTGAACAGCCTTGGCAACCGGCTGCGGGCGGCGCAAGGCGCCGACATGGAGCGGATTGGCGCCGCTGAACTGCGCGATCTGGAACCAGCGCTGACCCCGGAGTTCCAGGCCGCGATCCTGATCAAGGGTCAGGCCCGGGCGCTTTCCCCGGGCAGGATCGGTGCCGTTCTCGCAGAGAAATTTCTATCCATGGGTGGCGAGATTCAGACCCGGACCGTGCGGGGCATCCTGCCGTCTGAAACCGGCGGCTGGACCTATACCACCGAAGCGGGCCAGGACTGGACGCCCAAGCTGGTGCTGGCAATGGGGGTCTGGTCCGGGGAACTGCTGAAGCCGCTTGGTATCAAGATCCCAATGGAAGCAGAGCGCGGTTATCACGTGTCGTTCCCGGCCCCCGGCGTCGCGCTCAATAACTCGATCATGGATATGGACATGAAATTCGTGGCCTCCTCGATGGAGGAAGGGCTGAGGGTGGCCGGCACCGCCGAATTTGCGGGCCTTGATCAGCCGCTTAACCGGAAACGGCTGGACGGGCTGGCGGAACTGGCCAAGGCGCTGCTGCCGGACCTGCGCGCGGATGGCATGGAAACCTGGTCCGGCCAGCGCCCCAGCCTGCCCGACAGCCTGCCCTGCATCGGTGAGGTCGAGGGCTTCCCGGACCTCATCGCCGCCTTTGGCCACAGCCATTACGGTCTGATGATGGCTCCGAAAACCGGGCGGCTGGTGGCGGATATAGTCAGCGGAACGCCCGTGAACGAAGACCTCTCGCCTTTCCGCACACGGCGGTATGAAAGGACCAAGACATGACCATCCACCTCGGCGGCCAGAACATCTGCGGCGTCTCCATTGGCGTGCTGGCATTGGAAAGCTACTTCCCCAAGCCGCCCGGCCATATCAAGAACCCCTCCAGCCTGCCCTTCACCACGCTCTATGAAATGCTGGACGGGATCACCGTGCCGAAACTGCTGGCCAACCCGACCGGCGAAATGAAGAACCGGCTGATCGAGGCTGCCCGGCGGCTGGAGGCCAAAGGCGTGCGGGCGATCACCGGCTCTTGCGGGTTCCTGGCGATTTTCCAGAAGGAGATCGCAACCGCGGTGAATGTGCCGGTGTTCGTCTCCTCGCTGATCCAGGTGCCGCTGGCGCATCAGATGACAGGCCGCACCGTTGGGGTGATCACTGCCTCTGCCACCAGCCTGACAGAGGCGCATTTGCGCGGCGTTGGCGCTGAAAACACGCCCGTGTTTGTACAGGGGCTGGATGACGCAGAAGAATTCTCCACCGTGATCCTGCGTAATGAACGCACCGCAATGGATCTGGCCAAGGTTGAGGCTGAACTGCTGGACGCCGCCAGAGGCATGATCGCGCGCAACCCGGAAATCGGCCCGATTGTTCTGGAATGCACCGACCTGCCGCCCTATGCCCACGCCCTGCAAGCAGCGCTGAACCGGCCCGTCTTCGACATCATCACCCTGTCTGAGATGGTGCACAGGGCGGCCCTCCGCGCCCCTTTCCACGGTTTCATCACCTGAAAAATGCGCTGAGGGCTGGCGCAGAGATTTCCAGCCCTCAGCCCCGGATATTTTTGTATCTCCGGCCGGGGTAATCCCCCTAATGTGGCGCAGAACAAACCTTTGCTGCTGGACGTGCCATGCCTCATATCTCCGACACCTTGCTGGATCAGATCCGCGCCCGTTTTGCCCAAGTGGACAACTGCCCCGAACAGGGCGCCCGCATCTTCTTTGAAAACGCAGGCGGCGCGCTGACGCTCAATTCGGTGGTGGAAACATCCGCACGCTATGCTGCGATCCCCGACAACCAGGGCCGAGACAACCCCGGCAGCCACGAACTGGTGCGGGTGATCAACAAGGCCAAGGACGACATGCGCGTTTTCATGAACGCACCCGGCGGCCAGTTTTTCGCGGGCGAAAGCGGCACGGAGCTCTTGTTCCGGCTGATCATGAACGCCTGCCTCGGCACCGCGGAGGGCGGCACCGTGCTGGGCTCGACGCTGGAGCATCCCGCCACCCGCTCCGCCTGCGCCCGCTGGGCCGGGGTGGCGCGGCAGAAACACGTGCTGATCCCGCATGATGATACCACCGGCACGATTATGGCCGATGCCTATGCTCAGGCGGTTTCGCCGGACACAGTTGTGGCCACAATTGTCCATACGTCTCCTGTCACAGGCATGGGCGTGGATGTCGCCGCCTGCGCTGCCGCCATCCGCGAGGTTGCACCGGAGTGCTTCATCATCGTGGACGGCATCCAACACGCCGCCCATGGGCGTATCGACCTCACCGCCTATGGCGTCGATGGCTATGTAATCTCGCCCTACAAGATGTTCTCGCGCCACGGCTACGGGCTCGCCTGGATCTCCGACCGGCTAACCGCGCTGCCGCATAACAGCCTGATCAATGGGCCTGCGGACAATTGGGAAATGGGCACCCGCGACACCGGCAGCTATGCAACGCTGTCCGATGTTGCAGACTACCTGGAGTGGCTCGGCGGCGAGGTGAGCGATGCAACGGAGCGGCGTGCGAAATTCGTGGCCGCGGGAGAAGCGATCCATGCCCACGAGAAAACCCTGACCGACGCGATGATCCTTGGCACCGGCAATCTGCCGGGATTGGCGGAAATGGAAGGCGTCACCATCCTGGGCGGCCCGGACAACCCGGCCCGCGAGGGGTTGGTTTCGCTGACCGTGGACGGCGTGCCCTCGGTGGATGTGGTCAAACGGCTGAACGAACAGGGCATCCGCACCCACCTGCGCAAGGCGGACCACTACTCCGGCAATATCCTGTCGCCTTTGGGCATGGACAGCTGCGTGCGCGTCTCCATGTGCCACTACAACAGCATCGGCGAAGTGGCGAAGTTCCTGGGCGTGATGAAAGAGATCACCGGGTGATGGCCGGATGACCCATCGAATCCGGGGCCATTGGGTCTGAATTCTTCACGGGTCATCCAGCCCCGCCGCCGCTAGGGTCGCCGGAAGGAATTGGCGGCCCGCCCCGGCCTGCAGGGCGCGCTGTTTCAGGCACGCAGGCAAGGGAACATGACGCATGAAAACCCATGCACAGGCAGTTGTCATCGGCGGCGGACTGGTCGGCTGCTCGATCCTCTACCACCTGGCGAAACTCGGCTGGACAGACGTGGTTCTGCTGGAACGCGATGAGCTGACCGCGGGCTCCACCTGGCACGCGGCGGCCAACATTCACGGGTTGCACGACAACAACAATGTGACCCGCATCCAGCACTACACGATGAACCTCTATAAGGAGCTGGAGAAGGAAACCGGCCAGGGCTGCGGCGTGTTCCAGCCCGGCTCCCTGTACCTTGCCAAGACCGAAGAGCGCGAGCACCAGCTGCGCCTGCAGGAAGCCAAGGCAAAATACTACGGCCTGAACTTCCACGAGGTCAGCCGCGAGCAGGCCAAGGAACTGCACCCGCTGGCCCAGTTCGACGACATCCGCTGCATCATGTTCGAACCCGATGGCGGCAATGTGGACCCCTCGGGCGTCACCATGGCCTATGCCGCCGGCGCCCGCGCCATGGGCGCGCAGATCGAACGCTTCTGCCCGGTGATCGGCACTGAGCAGAAGCCCGACGGCAGCTGGATCGTGAAGACCGAAAAGGGCGATATCCATACCCAATGGGTGGTGAACGCAGGCGGCCTTTGGGGCCGCGAGGTGGCGGCGATGGCGGGCCTCACCCTGCCGCTGCAGCCGACCGAGCACCAGTATTTCGTCACTGAGTCCATCGACGAGGTCGCCAATCTGGGCCGCCGCCTGCCCTCAATCGCCGACCGCGACGGCGAATACTACTTCCGTCAGGAGGGCAACGGCTTCCTGATCGGCGCCTATGAAAAGGACATGCGCTTCTGGGCCGAAAACGGCACGCCGCTGGACTTCGCGCATGAGCTGTTCCCCGACGATCTGGACCGGATCATGGAAAACGTGATCCGCGCCACCGAGCGTGTTCCCTGCGCCGAAACCGCCGGCGTCAAGCGCGTCATCAACGGTCCGATGATCTGGTCGCCGGATTCAAACGCCATCTGGGGCCCGGTGCCGGAGCTGAAAAACTACTTCTGCTGCACCGGCATCATCCCCGGCTTCTCCCAGTCCGGCGGCCTCGGTCTGCTGGCGGCGCAGTGGATGATCGAGGGCGAGCCGCAGTACGACATGTTCGCCTGGGACCTGGCCCGCTTTGGCGACTGGGCCGACAAGAAATTCACCAAGGCCCGTGTCGAGGATCAATACGCGCACCGCTTTGCCATCCATTTCCCGAACGAGGAACGCAGCGCCGGCCGCCCGGCCCGTGTGCGCCCCGCTTATGAGATGCAAAAGGAAATGGGCTGCGTCTTTGGCCTCAACTGCGGCTGGGAGCATCCCCTGTGGTTCTCCGGCACCCCCGGCACCACCGACACCAACAGCTTCACCCGCCAGAACTGGTGGGAGCCGGTTGGCCGCGAGGTCAACATGCTGCGTGAGAACGTCGGCGTAATCGACATCTCGAACTTCGCCAACTACGTGATCAAGGGACCCGGCGCCTTTGAGTGGCTGGACAAGCTGGTCGCCAACAAGGTGCCCACTGAGGTCGGCCGCTCCTGCCTCACCCCGCTGATTTCGGTCCGCGGCGGCGTTGCGGGCGATTTCACCATCACCAAGGTGGCGGATGACGAATACATGATGGTCGGCTCCGGCATGGCGGAACGCTATCACCAGCGGTTCTTCAACATGGTGGAGCTGCCCGCGGGCACCACCTTCGAGGTCGCCACCAACCGCATCGCGGGCTTCAACGTGGCTGGTCCGAAGTCGCGCGACATGCTGCAACGGATGACCAACGCGGATCTGTCGAACGAGGCTTTCCGCTTCATGCGCTCCCGCACCATCGACGTGGCAGGTGTTGAATGCCTGGCGATCCGCGTCTCCTTCACCGGCGATCTTGGCTGGGAACTGCACTGCGCCGAGGGCGATCAGGTCAAGCTGTACTCCGCGCTGCTGGCAGCCGCGGCAGAGTTCGATGGCGGCCCGGTTGGCGGTCGCGCGTTGGGCAGCTTGCGGATCGAAAAGGGCTATGGTTCCTGGGGACGCGAATACAGCCAGGAATACTGGCCGCAGGAGGTTGGCCTGGCCGGTCTGATCAAGCTGGACAAGAACTTCCTCAACAAGGACGCCTATCTCAAGGTCAAGGATAACGCCCCGCGCGAAATGCTGTCCGCCTTTGAGATTGACGCAGTGAACGATGCCGACGCCTCCGGCGGCGAGCCAGTCTTTACTCCGGACGGCAAGCCGGTGGGCCGTGTCACCTCAGGCGCTTATGGCTACTCGGTCGGCAAATCGCTGGCGCTGGGGTACGCCAACCCGGCCTTTGCCAAGCCAGGAGATGAGGTTGAGGTCTATATCCTCGGCAAGCCGCACAAGGCACGCATTCTGGAAGCGGCAGCCTTTGACCCTTCGGGCGCGCGGCTGCGGGCATGAGCCCTAAAATAGCCGAATGAATACCTGCAGCCCCGGTCCAATGGCCGGGGCTGCAGGCTTTGGCCCGCCGGTAAGGTTGACTATATTATCCGGCAGGGAGCACAGCATGATGCAAGATATCGAGATCATTCACTGCGATGTATTGCCGCCAAAGCAGGAGCTGAACAGAATTCTGGCGCAGTTTTACGACCTCATTGTCCAGCGGATGGGCGATATGGGCTTCGCCATCGACCCGGCGGCCCCGCAAAGCGCACTGGCGGAATTCTGGGCCAACGCCAGCGATTACCTGCCGCCGAACGGCTGCCTGCTGCTGGCGCGGAGCGAGACCGGCCAGATCGTCGGATGCGGCATGCTGAAACGGCTGGACCGGGAAACCGGAGAGCTGAAACGGGTCTTTGTCGTCGAGGCCGCGCGCGGCACCGGGACCGGGCGGCGGCTGATCGAGGCGCGCGAGGAGGCGGCTCGTAAAATGGGCCTCAAACGGCTGGTGGCCGACACGCTGACGCCAAATGTCGAAATGCGCAGTCTTTACCCCAAGCTGGGTTTCACAGAGGTGGAGACACCAATGGAAACAACGACCTATCTGGACCAGCCCATGCTGCGGCCACACCTGCATTTCTTTGTAAAAATCATCGGTTAACGCAGCACCCGGCCCCGGCGCACCGGCATCAAAGCGGCTGCATCCCCGCCGTGAGCCATGCTGCAAATGCGGCCTCATCCACGTCCCCCGTGGCCAGATTCTCCATCATCCGCACACCCTCCACCGGGTCCGGGCGGAACTGGTAGCCGTTGAGGCGCAGGAAGGTCACAGCGGTCACAAAGGCCGTGCGCTTGTTGCCATCCACAAACGCATGCGCCTTGGCGATGCCGAAGGCATAAGCCGCGGCAACCTCCGCCACGCCTGCATCGGAATAGGCAGCCAGGTTCATTGCCCGGGCGCATCCCATTTCCAGAAGCGCCTTGTCACGCATCCCCGCCGCGCCGCCATGGCGCGAAATCTGCCGGTCATGGAAAATGGTTACCGCCGCCAGCGGCACCCAGGTGTATGTGCTCACGCCAGCGCCTGAAGCAGGTCGCGGTTCTCGTCCATCACGACCTCAGCTGCTGCCAGCGCCTCGGCCACCGTTGGATCATGCGCCATCACCCGCAGGCTGCCATCATCGCCGCGCACCACAAACAGCGTGTCGCCTTCCTTGGCGTCCAGCATCGTCAGCATCTCTGTCGTCAGGGTGATGACGGCAGAGTTCCCGACTTTCCTGATCTTGGTCTCAATCATTGGCAAGCCTCACGTATATATACCCGTATATACGCGAAACACCGCCAGAATTCAATGCTGCCTGCAGCTCGCCTTGATGCCCTACAGTTCCATCTCCGCTGCCGCCTTTATTAGCCATGCCTTGAAATGCTTGACCGAGGGCGTCGCCGCCTTGTCCTTGAAGGTGGCGAAATAGGTCCAGGGGCAATCCAGGTCGAAATCAAACGGCTCCACCAGCCGCCCGTCTGCCACATGGGACCGGACCAGTGTTTTGGGCAGAACCGCACAGCCCATTCCATTGGCGGCAAACTCCAGCCCCATGTTGGAGGAATTGGTCTGCAAGCCGCCCTTCAGCTCGATCCCGGTCAGCCCGTAATGCTTGGCGATCTTCTCCCAGTAGATCGGCCGCCCCAGAATGTGGATCAGTTTCGCCTGCACCAGTTGTTCCGGCCGGGTCAGCGTCTCTCCCGCAACCTGGAAACCGGGTGCACAGACCAGCGCCAGCTTTTCATCCCACAGCTTGACCGCCGGCCCCATCACATCATCCACGTGGTTGATGGTGATCGAAATGTCCGAGACATTTGTCTCCACATCCACCCAAATCGTGCTGTGAATGGTCAGGTCGATATCCGGATGCGCCGCGGAAAACCCCTCGATCACCTTCAGCAGCCAGCGCTCCGCCAGGCTGACAGGGCAGGAGATCACCACCTCCCGCTTGTGGCTTTGCGAGATCAACAGCTGGGTCGCGCTGTCGATTTCCTGCAGCGCATGGCGAACCGAAGGAAGATAGGCCTCCCCCACGTCTGTTAGCGACAGCGACCGCGGATGGCGCACGAACAGCGGGCGGCCGATGAACTCCTCCAGGCTGCGCACGTGGTTGGACACCGCCGACTGGGTGCAGTTAAGCTCATCCGCCGCCGAGGTGAAGCTGAGATAGCGCGCCGCGGCCTCAAACGAGCGCAGAAAGGTCAGGTGGGGCAGGTTTTTCATCAACAGGTCCGCTGGCGGTTTCGGGGCCATGTTCCCATGCAATGGATTGGGCTGCAATTCCAAAGGGATCACGCCCCGAGAGAGGCGAAAAACGACGTCTAGCACGCATTTCGCGAAATATAACGGCCCTATGACCCCGGTTTATTTGCGGGTCACCTGCGGCGGCGGAGCCTAGGCTTTGGCCAACGCCCCCTTATGGACCGCTTGACATGACAGCCACATTCGACCGCGCCGCCGATTTCACCTTTGGCCTGACCCCCGGCGATTTGCCGGAAACCACCCGAAAGGCTGCGGCGCTGATGTTCCTGGACACCCTGGGCATCACTATCGGCGCCACCCCAATGGAGGCCGGGTGCATCGCCCGCGACACCGCCGTGGCGCTTTATGGCTGCGGTGAGGACGGCCTTGGCGCCCGGATGATGTTTGACGGCCGCCGGGTCAGCGTCGCAGGTGCCGCCTATGCCGCCGCCACCGCCACCGACAATCTGGACGGCCACGACGGCTATTACCCGACCAAGGGCCACATCGGCGTGGTGGTGATCCCGGCGATTGCGGCCTTGGCGGAAACGGTGCCGGATTTCTCAGGGCCGGAGGCGCTGGCGGTCACCACGCTGGGCTATGAGCTGGCGGGCCGCGCGGCGCTGTCGCTGCATGCAACTGTCAGTGACTACCACACGTCGGGCGCCTGGAACGCGCTGGGGGTGGCGGCAATGGCCGCCCGGATGCGCGGCCTCAGCCGCGGCCAGCTGCGCCAGGCGCTGGGGATCGCCGAATTCCACGGCCCCCGCAGCCAGATGATGCGCGAGATCGCCAACCCCTCGATGCTGCATGACGGTTCCGGCTGGGGCGCGATGGCAGGCATGTCAGCGGCTGTGCTGGCAGAAAAAGGCTTCACCGGCGCGCCCGCAATCACCATCGAGGAAGACCGGGTGGCGGAACATTGGGAGGACCTCGGCCGCTTCTGGCAGATGGAACACCAGTATGTGAAGCCATACCCGATCTGCCGCTGGGCCCATGCGCCGATCGACGCCGTGCGGCAGGTGATGCTGGAACACGATCTGAGCCACGAACAGATCGCCGAGATCCACATCAACACCTTCCACGAAAGCGCCTGTCTCTATCCGGGCATCCCCTCGACCACCAGCCAGGCACAGTATTCGCTGGGCTTTGCCGTTGCCATTCAGGCCGCATACGGGCGGATCGGGGTCGAGCATATCTCCGGAGCGGGCCTTGCCGACCCGCTAGTTGCATCAATACACGAGCGCATCACCGTCTCTGAGGCCGCGCGCCATTCCGTCCGCTTCCCGGCTTGCCGGGTTGCCGATGTGGTGGTGACGCTGACCGATGGACGGGTCATCGAATCCGGCGACGTCCATGCCCGCGGCGGCCCAGAAGCGCCGTTCTCGCAGGACGACATCGAGCGGAAATTCATGGAGTTCGCCGCGCCTTCGCTGGGCGAGGCCCGCGCCGGTGCCATCCGCGATGCAGTGCTGGGCTTCACCAAAGAAGGCAGCAAATTCTCCGATCTGGGGCGTCTCATCTATGACGCGCCCGAAAACTAAGCCACCAACCTGACCAGAAAGACAGACACATGGCACGCGACAGACGCGGCGGCGGGCGCCGCGGCAAATCCTCCCGCTCCGGCGGCAGTATCGACCAGCTCCCCTGGAGCCAGGTAAAAAACACTTACCCTGCGTTTGAGCTCCTGAACACGGAGCAGATGGACCAGCTGCACGCCACCTCAATGCGGATCCTGTCAGAGGCCGGCATCCGGGTGATGGGCGAGAACGTGATGGGCATTTTCGAGGCCGCGGGCGCCATTGTCGACCGCGACACCAAGACCATCCGCATCGACGAAACCATCGTCACTGAAGCGTTGAAGACAGTCCCGGCGGAGTTCACCCTGACCGGCCGAAACCGGGACAAGCGGATCACGCTCGGCGGCAACAACGTGACCTTTGGCCTGGTGGCCGGCCCGCCCAACGTGCATGACTGCATCAATGGGCGCCGCTCCGGCAACCTCCCCGACTACCAGAACTTCATCAAGCTGGCGCATCACTTCAACGCCATCCACCTGATCGGCAACCAGGTCACCGCGCCGCTGGAGCTGCCCGCCAACAACCGCCACTTGGACACCTATCTGGCCAATATCACCTATGCCGACCTCAGCTTCCACTGCTCCGCCATCGGCCGCGGCCGGGCACTGGACGGGATCAACATGATGGCAATCTCCCGCGGCCAGACACCGGAGGAGATGAAGGGAGATCCGGGCGTGATCACCATCATCTCGGTCAACTCGCCGCGGCTGTTTGACGACGCGATGGGCGACGGGCTGATTGCCATGGCCGAATACGGCCAGCCGGTGACGGTGACGCCCTTTACCCTGATGGGGGCGATGACGCCGGTGACCCTGCCCGCGGCGCTGGCCCAGCAGAACGCTGAGGCGCTGTTCGGCGTGGTGCTGACACAACTTGTGAACCCCGGCACCCCGGTGATGTACGGCTCTTTCACCTCCAACGTCGACATGCGCAGCGGCGCCCCCGCCTTTGGCACGCCGGAAAACGCCAAGGCCAATATCGTCGGCGGCCAGCTGGCGCGGCGTTACGGCATCCCCTACCGGACCTCCAACGCCAATGCCTCCAACGCGGTGGACTTGCAGGCGGCTTATGAAACCATGATGGCGACCTGGGGCGCGGTGCTGGGCGGTGCCAATATCGTCTATCACGCGGCCGGCTGGCTGGAGGGCGGGCTGACCGCGTCCTATGAGAAGTTCATCCTGGATGTGGAGATCATCCAGAACATGATCGAATTCCTGAAACCGATGAAGTTCGACACGGATGAACTGGGCTTTGATGCCATCCAGTCAGTCCCCACCGGCGGCCATTTCTTTGGCGCCGAACACACCATGGCGCGTTATGAGACCGCGTTCTACCGGCCGATGCTGTCGGACTGGCAGAACTACGAGAATTGGGAGGCGGCAGGTGCCAAGGATGCACTGCAGCGCGCCACCGGCCTCTGGCAGCAGGCGCTGCAGGATTACGAGGAGCCCGCGATGGATCCCGCCGTTCGCGAGGAGCTGGACGCCTATGTCGCCCGCCGGAAAGAAGAAATCGGCTCCGGCGAGCCTTGATGGGACGGGTGCGAGGGGCCAGCCCCTCGCGCTCCCCGGAGTATTTTTGCAAAGATGAAACAGACGCCAGTTTAGAGCCGATCAAACAGCCGCCCCGGCAGCCCGCGATGCCGCGGCAGGCCAAGCGCCCGCATCACGCAGAACATCATCGCCTGGTTTGAAGTGACAACCGGCTTGTCCAGATGGGCCTCGATCCGCTCCACCGCTTCAACCGACCGCATGTCGGTGCAGCTGAGCACAATGGCCTCTGCTTCCGGGTGATCCGCCTGGCAGGCCAGATCAAACACCTCCTCCGGGGTCAGCTCACCCTGCCCGTAGTTGCCAAGCTCGCGGCCCACGTCGGCGCATTTGACCGTTTCGATTCCGTTCGCGGCCAGAAACTCCATGGCCTGGATGTTGATCTCCCCGAGGTAGGGGGAGGAGAAGCCGACCTTAGCAGCCCCAAGGGCCTTGATCCCCGCCACCAGCGACCCGGCGGCGGTCAGGGAAACGGCACCCGATCCCGCCTTGATCTGCGCCGCCAGATCCGCGTCAAACCCCGGCCCGTGGGTCAGCGTCGCCGAGGTGCAGCCGTACAGCACCGCATCGGGCCGCACCCCGGCAATCATCCGCAGGTCATGGCTGATGTCGGACGCGCCCAGCCCCGCCATCTGGTCGGAGCCGGGGATCTCTTCCACATCATATCCGCCCATGCGCTGGAAATGCACCGTGGTGTCCGGGCAGCGCATCAGCATCATGTCTGCTTCGAGGTTGGTGTTGGTGTAGGGCACCAGCACGCCGATTTTCGCGCGGGTGCGGGTTTCATGGGTCATTTGACAACTCCTTTCAGCACTGCCAGCGCCCGGTCGATTACAGGCTGGCTGCAAATGGTGGCGCGCAGGCAATCGCCCAGCCCGTAACCTCCCATGCCCCGCATCAGCAGTTTCTCCGCACGCAGCGCCGCATCAGCCGCCTGCGCCTGGCTGGCGGAGGCAAAGCGGATCAGCACAAAGTTGGTATGGCTCTGCGGCACCACCAGCCCCAGCGCGCGGCAGTCTTCGGCAAACGTGTCCCGGATGGCAGCGGTTTGGGCCACCACGTCCCGCATATGCGCCTGATCCCGCATCGCCGTCGCCGCCATGGTTTGCGAGGGAATGGAGATATTGTTTGGATTGAGCAGCTTGCGCACTTCCCCGGCGATCTCCGGCGGGAAATATCCCCAGCCGGCCCGCGCCCCAGCCAGCCCATAGGCCTTGGACAGCGTCCGCAGCACCACGGTATCGCCGCGCTCTGCCAGCGCAAAGATTTCGCCCGGATCGTTGTCCGCATCAGAAAATTCGGCATAGGCCTGATCGACCACCAGCAGCACATCCGCAGGCAGCCCTTCACGCAGCCGCAGGAGGTCCGCGTTCGGGATCAAGGTGCCAGTGGGATTTCCCGGATTGCAGACAAACACAATCCGCACCTCAGGCGTCACCGCAGCAAGGATATCCTCCACTGAGACCGTCAGCTCCCGCTCCCGCGCCTTGACGTAGTCCGCCTGCACTTGCGCCGCAGCGGTGGCCGCGAAGGCATAACCGTATTCGGTCCCCAGCACCCGGTTCCCCGGCCCGGCAAAGGCGCGGATCAAGCAGCCGATCAGCTCCATCGACCCGGCCCCACACAGCACCTTGCCCGGATTCAGCCCATGCACCTCCGCCACCGCGGCGCGCAAGTCCGGCCACTCCGGATCCGGATAGAGCGGCATCTGCTCCAGCACCGCCCGGCCCGCCGCAAGGGCCGCCGGGCTGGGTGGGAACGCACTTTCATTCTGCGCAAGCGAGACCGTCCCCGCCACGCCCAAATCCGCCAGCGCATAAGACGCCATGGCCGCCACATGCGGCACCGCACGGATCATTGGCCACACCCATAGGCGCGCGCGCCTTCTTCCGTCACCAGACCGCGCTCCATGTCCAGCGCCAGCGCCTCCGGGTCGCGCTGCAAGGGATCGCCAAACCCGCCGCCGCCTGGAGTTTCAAAGATCAGATAATCGCCTGCCTCCACCCGCAGCTCGCCCTTGCCCGCAATGTCCTGTTCCCCATCGCGGAACCGGATACGCCCCGGCGCGCCGGGCAAGCCGCCCATGCGCCCCAAGGCCGGGAACTTCAGCCGCTCCACCGACAGGAACACGATAAATGGCGCGCCGTTGGAGGATGTCATCTCGATCCGCTGCCCCAGCCCGCCGCGGTATTTGCCTGCGCCGCCCGAGTCGGGCCGCAACTCGCGCCGCCACATAACGACAGGCGCCACCGCCTCGGTGATCTCCACCTGGCTGCCATAAACGCCCGAGGGATAGGCGGTTGTCGACAAGCCATCCGCATGGGGCCGGGAGCCGGTGCCGCCGTTGTGGACCGGCTCGATGGCAAACTCCCGCCCACCGTCGCGGGCCACTTCCGGCGCGTGCCGCATCGGCAGGTCAAACATACAGCTGGCACCCTCCGCCGGAACCCGGTCCGGCAGCGCCTGATGCAGGCAGCCCAGCACCAGATCCGGCGCTACCTGCCCCAGCGTATGCCGCATCGCCACCGGCACCGGGCGCTGCGCATTCAGGATGCAGCCCTTGGGGCCATCGACAGTGAAGGGTGCCAGCGATCCCGCGTTGTTCGGAATATCCGGCCCGACAATGCAGCGCAGGGCAAAGACGGTGTAAGCTGTGGCATAGTTCAGCGGCACGTTGATGCCCTTGCTGGAACAGCCCGAGGTGCCGGTGAAATCCACATGCATACCGCCCTTGGAAACGGTCAGCGCCGCGTGCAGCTCCAGCTCATTCTCATAGCCGTCCATTTTCAGCACATTGCGGTAGACCCCTTCCGGCACCTCCGCGATGGCCTGCAATGTGCCCCGGCGGGAGGTCTCGATGATATAGGCCCCGAGCGCATTCAGATCGCTGAGGCCAAACTCCTCCATCATCCCTGCCAGCCGTGCCGCCCCGGCCTCGCAGCAGGCAATCAGCGCATATATGTCCCCCTCATTGGCAATCGGCTCGCGGCTGTTGGCGCGGACAATGTCCAGCAGAAGCGCGTTCGGTTCGCCTTCCGCCACCAGTTTGCAGGGCGGGATCAGCAGCCCCTCGTCATAGATGTCAGACCCCTCCGGCCCCATGCCCAGCCCGCCCAGGTCCACCAGATGAGAGGTGCAGGAGGTGAAGCCGACCACTCTGCCCCCTTTGAACACCGGCATCATCAAGAGGAAATCGTTCAGATGCCCCGAGGCCAGCCAGGGATCGTTGGTCATGTAGATATCGCCGGGCTTCATGGTCTCCGCCGGGAAGCGTTCGCGCAGGTGCATCACCGCCTCTGCCATGGTGTTGATATGGCCCGGCGTGCCAGTGACCGCCTGCGCCAGCATCTGCCCCATTGCGTCGAAAATCCCGGCAGAGATATCGCCGCATTCGCGCACGATCGGGGAAAATGCGGCGCGGATCAGGGTCTGCCCTTGCTCCTCGACCACGGCCAGCAACCGGTTCCACATAACTTGCAGGCGGGCTGGCGACAGGTCCTGTGACAAGGCGGTCATTGCTTATCTCCTTTTTGGTCCCGGATCAGGACAAGGTTGCCGATGGCATCCGCATGGGCGGAGAAATCCGCCGAGACCAGAGTGGTGGTCTGCGGCTCGGTGATCAG
Source organism: Leisingera sp. ANG-M6 (assembly GCF_000813905.1). Taxonomy (NCBI): domain Bacteria; kingdom Pseudomonadati; phylum Pseudomonadota; class Alphaproteobacteria; order Rhodobacterales; family Roseobacteraceae; genus Leisingera; species Leisingera sp. ANG-M6. The sequence goes on along the minus strand of NZ_JWLG01000025.1, from coordinate 115,964 downwards.
CGCCGGGCCTGGGATGCGGTCGCCGGGTTTCAGACTATCCCGCGGCACAAATGCCGCCTGCTTTTCGCGGCCATCCACATCGCAAATGATTGGCCGGAAGGCCCCGGGCGTGATTGTCCGCAGCGCCGGCACCTCCGGCACCGGCGGCACCTTCGCATCCGGTGTTGCCACCCGCACCGCCCAGTTCAGGATCTCGATCTTCATCCCTGGCACGGGACGCGAGAATTGCCGCGCGTACTCAGTTTCAAACGCCGCAATCAGCGGGCCAAGATCCTCCGCCGCCAGATCACGGTCCGGCAGGGCAATCTCGATCTCATGCCCCTGCCCGCTGTAGCGCATGAAGGCCGTCCGCTGCACCAGCGTTTCAGCATCGCCCGCGCCCTGCGCCACCACCGATTGCGCCTCGTCGATCATCTGGGCAAACAGTGTATTGATGCCGTCCAGATCCAGGTCCTCCAGCAGCGAATAACGCGAGCGCACGATTTCAAAACTGACCGGCGCAAACAGGAAGCCCACGGCTGAGCCAACACCCGGATTGGGCGGGATCACGATACGCGCCACCCCGGCGGAACGCGCGACCCGGGTTGCGTGCAGCGGCCCGTTGCCGCCAAAGGCAATCATCGTGCGCGCGCCCAGATCCTTGCCCGACTCCACCGCGTGCATCCGTCCGGCGCTGGCCATGCTTTCATCGACAATCCGGCTGACGCCGTCGGCAGCGCCAGTGCCATCCAGTTCCAGCCGCGAACCAATCACCCGGCTCAGCGCTTCCTTAGAAGCCTCCAGGTCAATCCGGATATGCCCCTCGGCAAAGGTCTCCGGCACGATATAGCCCAGCGTGATGTCGCTGTCGGTCACGGTCGGCTCCGTGCCGCCGCGCCCGAAGGCCACCGGACCCGGCTCCGACCCAGCCGATTTCGGCCCCACGGTCAGCCGGCCCAGCTGGTCCACCCCGGCGATAGAGCCGCCCCCGGCCCCGATCTCGATCATCTCGATCACCGGGATCCGCACCGGCATGCCCGACCCTTTGATGAAGCGCGCGGCGCGGGCAATTTCGAACTGGCGCGAGGTCTGCGGCCGGGCGCCATCAATCAGGCACAGCTTGGCGGTGGTGCCGCCCACGTCAAAGGACAACACCTGTTCCAGCCCCGCCTGCGCCGCAATCCGCGCCGCTAGGATGGCGCCGCCGGCAGGCCCCGACTCCACCAGCCGGATCGGAAACCGCGCCGCGGTCTGAATGGTGCACATGCCGCCGCCCGCGGTCATCATCAGGATCGGGCAGGCAACGCCTTCCGCCGCGAACCGCCCGGCAAACTGCGCCAGATAAGTCTCCATCAGCGGCTGAATATAGGCATTGGCAACCGTGGTGCAGAGCCGGTCGAACTCCCGCGCCTCGGGGCTGACCTCCGAGGAGATCGAGACCGTCAGCCCGGGCCGCCGCGCCGCCAGAATGTCCCGCAGCCGCCGCTCATGGTCCGGGTTGGAATAGGCGTGCATCAGGCAGACCGCCACCGCCTCTGCCCCGCTGGCATCCAGCTCCGCAATCAGCGCCTCTACCGCGCGGTCCTCCATCGGGATCAGCACTTCTCCTGTCGCTGACATCCGTTCGCGGATGGTCAGCGACCGCTCCCGCGGCACCAGCAGATCGGGTTTCTCTAGATTGATGTCATACTGGGAATAGCGCCGCTCATAGGCGATCTCCAGAATGTCCCGGAACCCTTCAGTCGTCACCGTCGCCACCCGCGCCCCGCGCCGCTCGATCAGCGCATTGGTCGCCAGGGTGGTCCCGTGGATAAAACCGGTGACTTCGCCCAAAGACCGCCCCGCCTGCGCCATCACCCGCGCCGCGCCTTCCATCGCGCCAATGCCCGGGTTCTGATGCGTGGTCAGGGTCTTGGTTGAGGCCAGAATTCTGTCTTCGCCCGCCACCAGAACGGTGTCGGTGAATGTGCCGCCAATATCAATGGCAAGGCGCAGCGCTTGTGATGCTGTCATGTGTCATTCCAATGTCCGCCGTTGAGAAACCGTCAAAGCCCGCGAAGGGCGGCGGAACTCAGGCAGCGACCAGGTTGCACCTGGTTGCGCGGCGGTCCATGCGTTTTGGAATGAAGCTCTGTGTCATGCCCCCATCCTGAGGCGCTGCCGGGCGGCACGCTTTGCGGATTGCGACACGCGCACAGTCAGATAACGGCATCTGACAGGCCAATGGCGGCACCCCTCCCGGCAGTTTCCCGCCGGGAGGAAGGGCTTCTCAGCCGAAATGCAGGGTTTTCACTTCCTGATAATCCTCCAGCCCCAGCATGCCGCCTTCGCGGCCGTTGCCGGATTGCTTGTAGCCGCCAAAGGGCGAGCCGTAGTTGAAGCCGCCGCCATTGATATGCACTGCGCCTGCGCGCAAACGGGCGGCAACACGCTCGGCCCGCTCCGGATCGCCGGTCTGCAAATAGGCCGCCAGCCCGTAAGGCGTGTCATTGGCAATGCGGATGGCGTCTTCCTCGTCCTCAAACGGGATGATCACCAGCACCGGGCCAAAAATCTCCTGCTGCGCGATGACCATATCGTTGGTCACACCGGCAAAGACGGTGGGGCGCACATACCAGCCCTTGTCCAGCCCCTCGGGCCGGCCCAGACCACCCGCCAGCAGGGTGGCACCTTCGTCGATACCTTTCTGGATCATGGTCTGCACCCGGTCGTATTGGATGCGGTCGAACATCGGGCCGATGTGATCGCCCTCCTGACTCGGGTCGCCCACAGCCTGGCCCTCCGCGGCTGCCCTGGCAATCTCCAGCACCTGATCGTAACAGCTGCGCTCCACCAGCATCCGGGTCGGCGCATCGCAGCTCTGGCCGGTGTTATACATGCACTCCAGCACCGAGGCAGTGACCTTCTCCTCAAGGTCAGCATCCGCGAACACCAGGTTCGGAGACTTGCCGCCCAGTTCCAGCGTCACCCGCTTCACCGTTTCGGCCGCATCCTTGGAGACCGCTATGCCGGCCCGGGTCGAGCCGGTGAAGGACATCATGTCAACGTCCACATGCCGCGACAGGCCCGCGCCCACCGTCGGCCCGTCGCCGTGGATCAGGTTGAAGACGCCTGCCGGATAGCCCGCGTCATGGATCATCTGCGCATAAACGGCGGCGGACATGGGCGTGTGCTCTGATGGCTTCAGCACGCAGGTGCTGCCCGTCGCCAGCGCCGGCAAAACCTTCAGCGCGATCTGGTTAACCGGCCAGTTCCAGGGCGTGATCAGCCCGCAGACGCCGATAGGCTCGCGCACCAGAATATCGCCATTGGGCAGGGTCTCACGCAGCTCCTGCGTCTTCAGTGCCTCCAGAATGCCCTCCAGGTGCCCGATGCCCGAATCGGCCTGCGCGTCCCGCGCCATGGTAACCGGCGCCCCCATCTCTGCGCTCATCGCCTGCGCCAGCTCCTCGCGCCGGTCCCTGCTGATCTCCAGCAGGCGCTCCAGCAGCGCAATCCGTTCGGCGCGGGAGGTCTGCGAAAAACTCTCAAACGCCGCCTTGGCCGCTGCAACCGCGGCGTTCACATCCTGCTCATCCCCCAGGATGATGGTGCCGATCCGCTCTTCCGTGGCCGGGTTCAGCACCGGAAACTCGCGGGCCGAATGCGGCGTCACCCAGGCGCCGCCGATATAGAATTTTTGCAGGTCCATCAGGTTGTTCTCACTGTTGCGTCGCATATGCGGTTGAGACCGGGGCAGAGGCGCGGACCCTCTGCCTGCGGCGGATGCTGCCAGGAGTTCCAGACAGCGGCATTGATCCGGCAGCCTGCCCGGCTTCCCGCGTACAGGATAGGCCAAAACCGTCACCGGGCTGGCATTATTTCGACATTTTCAGGCTGTGGGATGCACGCATCAGTAGCCGGGAAAGACTCCATTGCAAGCCGGAACCGCTTCGCGGCCGGTTCCCGCCTTGGCTATGTTGTCCGAAAGCCCGCCAAAAAGGGCGCCCAGAGGCAGAATATGAGCAAACCCCATTGGACAGCACGGTCCGTGCTGCTGGCAGGCACGTTCCTGTGCGGCTGTACCGTTGTCGGCATCGACTACCACCGCCCCGATTTCGCGGTGCCGGTCAGCTATTACCAATCCCGCAGCTATGCCACCGCCAAGGGGGCGTCTGAGACCTGGTGGCAGGGCTTGAACGACCCTGCGCTGAACCGGCTGGTTGCGGCAGGCCTGCAGCAGAACCTCGGCCTCAAGGCCGCCAAGGAACGGCTGATCGCAGCAGAAGCCCTGCGCCGGGGATCAGGCCGCCCGCAGCAGGTCAGCGGCGATCTGGAGGCCAGCTCGATCTTCTCGCGCCGCGAATCGCAGGACGGCTCCACCAGCACCGACACCGCCGCCGTTGGCGCCACCTATGTCTTTGATCTGTTCGGCGAGTTCCAGCGCCGCTCCGAACGGGCCGTGGCGGACCGTGATGCCCAATTCTACCAGCTGGCCACCACCCGGCTGGCGGTGATCGACGCCATTACCCGCACCTATATCCAGGCCCGCTTCTTTCAGCGCGGTGCCGCGGTCACCCGCAAGACCATCCAGCTGCGCCAGCAGATCCTGCAAACGGTGGAGGAGCTGAAAGAAGCCCGTGCCGTGCTGGCACTGGACCTGGAACGCACCAAGCTGCAGGTCGCCAGCGCCAAGGCGGACCTGCCAGCCTTCATCGCCAGCTACGAATCCTCGGTCTATGCCCTGGCCACGCTGCTGGACCGCGATGCGTCAGAGGTTTTTGCGATGATGCAGGGCAGCTCCGGCCAGCCCTCCCCCGCTACCCAGCCGGAACTGGGCGTGCCCGCCACCCTGCTGCGCAACCGCCCCGACGTGCTGCTGGCCGAGGCCCAGCTGCGCGGCGCCACCGCGAACATCGGCGTCACCGAGGCAGAACTCTATCCTTCGCTGGAAATCACCGGATCGGTTCAGGCCATACGCGGCGTGGATGACCTTTATTCCATCGGCCCGGCGCTGAACCTGCCGCTGTTCAACAGGCCGGTCCTGCGCGCCTTCCACCAAAGCGCGATGGCCGAGGCCAAGGCCGCGCAGTATGACTACCGAACATCCGTGCGCACTGCGGTTGAGGAGGTCCAGTCGCAGCAAAGCAACCTGCGCGCCGCCCGTGAACGCACCGCTGCCCAGGCGCGGGCGGTCAACCTCGGTTCCAAGGTCGCCGATCTGGCGCGTGAAACCTTCAAGGCCAATGAAATCACCCTGTTCGATCTCTTGAACACAGAAGAAGCCCTGCGCGACAATGAGCTGAGCCTGATCACAGCCCGGCGCGACCTGGCGCTGGCCTGGGCCCGCCTGCAGATCTCCCTGGGCAAGGGCTGGGCGCCGCACCAGGATCCGGACAGCGCGGTGGTTCTGGTTAAGAAGCCAGACTAGGCCAGCCCTGCAGCGCAGACGCGGCAGCCGGCCTCAGGCCTGCTGCGCTTCGCGTTCCATCTGCTCGACCATCTTGCGGGCGCGCTTGCACTGCAGCTTGTCACGCAGCGGGCTGTCGGGGTCGATGTCCTTGGAGCAGACCACGCATTTGTCGGCACCTGAAATCGCATTCAGGCCGCCGCAGCTGCCTTTGATCTTCTTGCCCATCAGTATGACCCCCAGCGACATGCCCAGGGTGACGATCAGCAGCAGGATGAAGGCCAGAAGAAAGGTGCTCATAAAGTGGTCCCTCGCAGGATGGCTTGGTGCGCGGTGTCAGTTGGCGGTTAACGCCTCAAAGGCGCTGCTTGCCGCTGTCATATAGGCATCCGGCCCGGCTTGCACGTCCCGATCAATGAAAAACACGGCAAGTTTATGCTGCTCGGCCAGCTTCAGCCCGTTTTCGCGGCCCAGAACCAGCATTGCGGTGGCCCAGGCATCGGCCAGCATGGCGTTTTCTGCAATCACTGTGACCGAAGTGGTCGCATGTGTCACCGGCCGCCCCGCCACCGGATCAAGGATGTGGGAATAACGGGTCCCCTCATACTCGAAGTAATTGCGGTAATCGCCGGAGGTCGCCAGCCCATGGTTGCTGACCGGCACGATCAGCTGCACGGTCTGCGCCGCCGCATCCGGTTTCTCGATGCCGATGCGCCAGGCTTCGCCCTTGGCGTTTTCGCCCTTGGTCACCAGATCCCCGCCGATCTCGACCATGTAATGCTCGACGCCAAACCCCTGCAGCGCTTCCGCCACCGCATCCACGCCATAGCCCTTGGCAATGGCCGACAGGTTGATGCCGGTTTCCGGCGCGGATTTTCTGAGCGTCCCGGCTTCAGCGTCCAGCATCAGCAGCCGTGCTTGCCCAACGCCCTCCAGCGCCTTGGCAATAGCCGCATCCGATGGCACCGGGTCCTCGGGCTTGCGCGGGCCAAAGCCCCACAGCTCGATCAGCGGGCCGAGGGTCACATCGAACTTGCCGCCGGTCTTGGCGTGCACATCATTCGCCGCCGCCAGCACATGGGCAAACTCCGGCGACACCCGCACCGGCGCGGTGCTGCGCTCGGCAGAAAAGGTGGAGACCTCAGACGCCGGATCCCAATTCGACATCTTGGCATTGACCGACGCCAGGGTGCCCTCTACGGCTGAACCCAGCGCCTCCTGGTCCAGATCCTCGCCAATGGCAATCACGCTGTAGGTGGTGCCCATGGTTTCACCCGTCAGCCGCACCTCCTCCGGCGCGCTATCGAACCAGCAGCCAGTCACCGCCAGCACCGCGGGCAGGGTCAGGGCGATCAGGACCTTTCTGGGCATCAGGCTGGGCATTCGGCAACCTCCGGCAGCAAAACTGGCGCAGCTATGCCCCTGCCCCGCGCCAGAGTCAAACGGAGCGCCGGGGCAGGCCTCAGAACTTCAAGGGCAGAAAGGCCAGTGCCAAGAGGCCCACCGCGGCAGGCAGCCCGTACAGCCAGGCCCGGAAGCGCGCGTTGGGTGCTTCACTCTTCCAGTTCTGCCGGTACAGGTGGCCGCAGACAACCACCAGGAACACGGTCAGCGCGCCGGTCACGGGGGTCAGGTAGAGGCTTTCGAACATGTTGTTTTTCCGCTGTTGTTAGCGCTCGCGTCATTTCGCCCCTTTCCGGATCATAATCCGCCGCTAAGATGGGGGTATGACCTGATGCAGGATACAGGAGGAAACCCCGCGCATGGCACCGTTCTCATACCAGCCTCCCACCCGGGGCGACAAGGCCGGGCAGGAAAGCCACAGCCAATCGCCCGAGTCGAATTTGTCGCACGGCCAGTCGACCGTCGCCAGTTTGCTGGAGGCCAAGGGCGACGCGATCTTTGCGATCCGCCCCAACGATACGGTCGGCCACGCGGTCGAGGCGCTGAAGGCAAAACGCATCGGCGCGCTGGTGGTCACCGACCAGAACGGCGCGCTGCAGGGCATCCTGTCGGAACGCGACATCGTGCGCCGCCTGGCAGACACCCCGGGCCACACCCTGCCGCAACTGGTCGAGGAGATCATGACCCGCGAGGTCAAGACCTGCGCGCCGGACGACCTGCTGATTGATGTGGCCAAGGTGATGAACGAGGGCCGCTTCCGCCACCTGCCGGTTCTGAAGGACGGCAAGCTGGCGGGCATGATCACCGTCGGCGACGTGGTGAACTTCCGTCTGAAGGAGCTGGAATACGAAGCCCTGCGCATGAAGCAGATGATCGTCGGCTGAGGCTCATACCAAATGGTCCGCCTTCGGGCGGATCACCTCTGGCGGCAGGCCTTGCTGCATCCTGCCGCCATTCACGCCTTGCGCAGCAAACACCGGTTTGAACCCAAACTGAATATTCGAAATCCTCGCTGCGTGCGCACACAGCAACCGGAATGCTGCAAACGTGTGAAGTTCGGTGCCGCCACGCATTGGCAGAACCGGTCATTCATGCAGACCGCGGCGAAGACCCGTCGCTGAATTCACAAGAAACGAAGCAAAGTGGCCATCGCCCGAAAGTGATTGAATGTCCGCAATACCAGCGTTTTTGCTTATGTTCTAAAAGAGTAGCTGGCATTGGGCGTTCGTCAGCCCATACAAACAAGCCGGCTTGGCCGAGGCAAATAACAAAAGGGTTTCAGCAGCGGGCAAAATCAGCCTGGGTGCTTTGGGCTGTCAGCCATTCAATGGCGAGCTGTGTCTGGCGGCGCATGTGGCTGCCTTTGCGCACGTCCAGGAAATACCCGTGGGTAGGTGTGATGTCTTCGCCGAACAGGCGCACCACTCTGCCTTCAGCCAGATCCTGATCAATCAGCGGCAGCCATCCGACGATCACGCCCTGGCCTTCGGCCGCGCCGCGCAGCAGAACATTGGCGTCTTCAAACACCGGCCCGCGCAAGGTGTCCGGAACCCGCACGCCCATGGCTGAAAACCAGTCCAGCCAGCCCCAATGATTCCGTTGGTGCAGCAACGGCATGTGCAGGAGGTCTGCCGGTGTTTCCACGGGGCCGAACCGGGTGAGGAAAGCCTCTGAGGCAATCGCCACCGGGCTGAGTTCAAGCAGTTTGACGGCCCCCTCGGGCATCTCCGATATGCGTTCCCAGCGGATCACGATATCCACGTTTTCGCGGTCCTGCGCGCCGGGCTGATACGTCGGCACCACTTCCAGCCCGGTTCCGGGGTGCTGTTCCCAGAAATTGCTGATCCGCGGCATCAGCCAGCGGGCGGTGAAAATGGGGCCGGCGGCAATGCGCACGGTCCTGCGGGTGGTGCGCCGGAGCGCGCGGACCGCATCCTCGAGCATGCCAAAGGCCTGAACCGCCGTTTCCGCCAGCCGCTGCCCGTCCTCGGTCAGCACCACATCGCGCCCGGAGCGTTTGAACAGCTTGGTGCCAAGCTGCTCCTCGAGGCCGCGGATGTGGTGGCTGATTGCGGTGGGGGTTACGGACAGAAGCTCCGCCGCAGCGCGGAAGCTGCCCGTGCTGGCGGCGGCTTCGAAGGCGCGCAGGGCGGAGAGAGACGGCAGCATGCGGAATCCATAGATGAGTACAGCTCATTAGTTGCTGAGCAATGACCATTTGTAAATGGGCGTTTCAAGGGGCACCGTTTGAAAGAAGTTAGCTGGGCTCATGAAATGGCGGCATCCGGAAAACGAAGGCGGGGGCGTAAGGAACGCCTCCTTGAAGCTGAGGAAGCTGGCAGCGTTTCGCCGGTCTGGCCCGGCGTTGAAGGCGGGCGGCTGAAACCGCTTGCGCCGGAGGAGGTAGCGCTGGTGGAGGAAACGGCGCTGTCGCTTCTGGAAACGCTGGGGCTGAGCCAGGCCATTCCGTCCGTGATTGACAAGGTCTGCAGCGCCGGCGGGCGGCTGACCGAAGACCGCAGGCTGCTGTTTCCGCGGGTGTTGGTGCACTGGGCCGTGGAGGGTGCGCGGAAGGCGTTCACGCTGTGCGGCCAGGAGCCGGAAAACGATCTGCAGATCAGTGGTGCGCGGGTCCACATGTCGACGGGCGGGGCGGCGCCGGGGGTGTTCGACCTCGACACCGGGGCCTACCGCGACTCCACGCTGGCGGACCTCTATGACGCAGCGCGGATTGTCGACCGGATGGAGAACATCCACCATTTCAGCCGCTCGGTGGTGGCACGCGACATCGAGGACAACGCGGTGATGGACCTGAACACCGCCTATGCCTGCCTGATGGGCACCTCCAAGCATGTTTCGATCTCAATCAGCGCACCGGAGAACGTGCGGCCAATCGCGGAGCTTTGCTACCAAATCGCCGGCGGCGAGGCCGCGTTCCGGGCGCGACCCTTCCTGACGGTGATGGTCTGCCATGTGGTGCCGCCGATGCGCTTTGCCGAGGAGGCCTGCGAGGTGCTGGAGGCCGCCATAAAGGCAGGGTTCCCGGTGCAGCTGATCAGCGCTGGCCAGGCCGGGGCAACCAGCCCCGCCACAATCGCCGGGTCGCTGGTGCAGGCGGTTGCCGAAACATTGGCCGGGCTGGTTTTTGCCCGGCTGGTGGACACGGAGGCCAAGGCGATCTTTGCCCCCAAGCCCCTGGTGGCCGATCTGCGCACCGGGTCGATGTGCGGCGGCGGCGGCGAGCAGGCAATCCTGATGGCGGGCGCGGCGCAGATGGGGCGGCATTTCGGCCTGCCGGTTTCCTCTATCGCAGGGATCACCGATTCCAAATGCCTGGACGCGCAATACGGCGCCGAGAAATCGCTGGCCGTTGCGATGGCCGCCCATGCAGGGTCCAACATTGTGACCCAGGCGGCGGGCATGCAGGCGAGCCTGCTGGGCGTCAGCCATGCGGCCTATGTCAGCGACAATGACCTGCTGGGAAACATCTTGCGCACGATCCGCGGGGTTGAGGCCACGCCGGAAAACACTGCCGCGGATGTGATCGCCCAGGTGTGCCGCGGCGAAGGTCATTATCTGGGGGAACAGCACACGTTTGAGCGGATGAAATCAGACTACTTCTATCCGCACATCGGCGACCGCCGGTCCCCGCGCGAATGGCAGGAGGCTGGCGCCCGGCCGGTTGGCGACGCCGCGCGGGACACGGCCCGTGAAATTCTGGGCACGCATTTTCCGCAGCATGTCAGAGATGAGACCGACCGCGCGCTGCGCGCGGTGTTTGATATCCGGCTTTCCCGTGAACAGATTGGCAGGCCCGCATGAGCAACAGCGAACTGAGCAGCCGCGCCCGGGCGGCGCTGCCGGGCGGGGTCAGCCACGAGCTGCGCTACCGCGCGCCGCACCCCATCTATATCGAACGCGCCGCAGGTGCCGAGAAATGGGATGCGGAGGGGCGCCGCTACATTGATTTCAAGATGGGATCGGCCAGCCAGATGCTGGGCCACGGCCACCCCGCGGTTGTCGAGGCGCTGCAGCGGCAGGCCGACCAAGCGATTTTCAGCGCCGATTGCCACGCGGCCGAGACCGAATGGGCGGAATGGGTCAACCGGCTGTTTCCCTGCGCCGAACGCACCCGTTTCACCGCATCTGGCAGCGAGGCAACGATGCTGGCGATGCGGCTGGGCCGCGCCTGGTCCGGCAAGGATCGGGTTCTGAGGGTCGACGGCCATTACCACGGCTGGCACGACCATGCGCTCAAAGGTGCCAAGGCGGGCAGTTTGCAGGCCGCGTCCCTGGGGGTGCCAGATGCGGTGAACGGCCTGGTGGAAGTCTGCGCGGCCGATCCGCAGGCGATGCAAGCCGCCCTGCAGGACAACAGCATCGGCACCGTGATTATCGAGGCCTCCGGGGCGAATTACGGTTCGGTGCCGCTGTCCGTGGAAACATTGCGCGCTTTGCATGATGCGGCCCGGGCTGCCGGGGCGGTGCTGATCTTTGATGAGATCATCACCGGCCTGCGCTGGTCGCCCGGCGGGCGGCAGGCGCGCGACAGCATCGTGCCGGACCTGACAACGCTGGCCAAAGTGGTGACCGGCGGCCTGCCGGGCGGGGCCGTTTGCGGGCGTGCGGACCTCATGGAGCTGATGAACAACGCAGCCGCGCGGGACGGGCTGTCGCCGCCGGTCAGCCACAAGGGAACCTTCAACGGCTCCCCGCTGATTGCCGCGGCCGCCTGTGCTGCGATGCCTCTGCTGGCCACCGGAGAGGTGCAGGCACAGGCCGATAACATGGCAGAGCGTCTGCGCAGCGGCGTCAATGCAGTGATGGCGCGGCACGGCATCACGGGATGCGCCTATGGCGAAAGCTCAACCTGCCACCTGCTGTTCGGCGCAGCAGACCCGGCGGGGCTGAGCCCGGCTGAAATCCGCAGCGTGCCGCCTGCCTTGGTGGCGGGCCTGCGCTGCGGCCTGCTGGCGCGCGGTGTGGATTTGATGAGCCATACCTCCTGCGTGACCTCCGCGGCGCATACCCCGGAACTGATAGACGAGGCGCTGGACGCCTTTGATGCGGTGTTTGCCGCGCTTGTTCAGGACGGAGTGCTGCAATGACCCTGCCATCCCGCGCCCGCACCGTGATCATCGGCGGCGGCGTCATCGGCTGTTCCATCGCATACCACCTGGCCCGCGAAGGGCGGACGGATATCGTGGTGCTGGAGCGCTCCAAACTGACCAGCGGCACCACTTGGCACGCGGCGGGGCTGGTGCGCCGGCTGCGGCCCTCGGCGACGCTGACCAGGCTGATCAACTACTCGATCGACCTGTATGGCGCGCTGGAAGTGGAGACCGGCCAGGCCACCGGCTGGACCCAGACAGGCTCGCTGACGCTGGCGACCAACCCGGACCGGCTGACCAATATCAAGCGCCAGGTGTCGCTGGGCCGTGCCTTTGGCCTGGAGGCCGAGGTGGTGGATGCAGCCCGCGCCAAGGAGCTATGGCCGCTGATCGAGACAAGCGATGTAATCGGTGCGGTCTGGTCGCCTGCGGACGGCCGTGTGAATCCTTCTGACGTTGCGCTGGCACTGTCCAAGGGCGCACGGGCGCGTGGTGTGCAGATATTTGAGGATACCACCGTCACCGGGCTGCAGAAGAAGGGCGGGCGCATTTCCGGCGTCGAGGTGGGTGAGCATCTGATCGAAGCCGACGAGGTGGTCATTGCCTGCGGCCTCTGGTCCCGCGAGGTTGCGGCGATGGCGGGGGCGCATATGCCGCTCTTTGCCTGCGAGCATTTCTACATCCTGACCAAGCCATTGCAGGAGGTGCAGGCGCTCGGCAAGGGCGCGCATCTGCCGACGCTGAACGATCAGGACGCGTTTCTTTATGCCCGTGACGATGTGGAGGGGCTGCTGGTCGGCTGTTTCGAACCGCAGGCCAAGGGGCTGCCCTTGGACCGGCTGCCCAGGGACTTTTCCTTTGACCTCCTGGATGAGGACTGGGACCACTTCATGCCGATGATGGAAAACGCCCTGCGCCGCATTCCGGCCTTGGAGAAGGCCGAGGTGCGAATGCTGTTGAACGGGCCGGAAAGCTTCACCCTCGACAGCCAGTTCATGCTGGGTGAAAGCCCAGAGGTGCCGGGGTTGTTCCTGATGGGCGGCATGAATTCCACTGGCATCGCGCTGGCTGGCGGCGCAGGGCGCGCGATGGCCGAGTGGATCATCGCGGGCGAGCCAACGATGGATCTGAACGAGGCCGACATCCGCCGCTTCAGCCCGGAGATGAACGTGCTGGGCGCGCTGGAGGCCCGTATTCCCGAGGTGCTGGGCCGCCATTACGACAACCCCTATCCGGGCCGGTCCATGGAGACCGCCCGCGGCCAGCGCCGCTCCCCAATCCACGCAGGTCTGGCTGCAGCCGGTGCAAGATTTGAAGGCCGCGGCGGCTGGGAGCGGGCGGTGCATTTCGGCGGTGAGACGGCGCATCTGCCGCTGACCTTCGGGGTGCCTGCCTGGCGCGATCAGGTGGGCCGCGAGGTGGAGGCCTGCCGCAACGGCGCCGCCATCCTGGATCAGAGTGCCTTTGGCAAGATTTGGGTGCAGGGGCCGGATGCCTGCGCCTTCCTCAACCATCTCTGCGCGGCGCAGATGGACATTCCTGAGGGCCGTATAGCCTATAGCCAGATCCTGAACCGCAAGGGCGGCATCGAAAGCGATGTCACGGTGCAGCGGCACGGGCCGGAGACCTATCTGATGATCGCCGGCGCCGGCGAAGTGGTGCGCGATCTGAAACGGATGCGGGAAACCAAGGGCGCCTTCCAGGTCGAGTTCACCGATGTGACCAGCGGTTATGCAATCCTTGGCCTGGCGGGCGCTCAGGCCCGCGCGGTGCTACAGGCGACCTCCAACAGTCCTGTGCCGGACCTGAAACGCTTCCAGTTTGCCCCCGTCGAGATCGGCCTGGCGCGCGGCTGGGCCGGGCGGCTCAGCTTTACGGGCGAGGAAGGCTATGAGCTGTATATCCCTGCCGACATGGCGATGGCGGCCTATGAGGCGCTGGTGGCAGCAGGGGCAAGCCAAGCCGGGCTTTATGCCAGCGGTTCGCTGCGGATCGAAAGCGGTTTCCGCGCCTTTGGCCATGAACTGGGCCCCGGCACCACGCCGCAGGAGGCCGGGCTGGGGGCATTCTGCGCCTTTGGCACCGGGTTCGCGGGTGAGGGCGCGCTGCGGGATCAGATCCCGGAACGCCGGATCGTCTCGATGCTGTTCGACAAACCGGAGGCGGTCCCGATCCATGATGAGCCGGTTTATTTCGGCGGCGATGTCGTGGGCCAGATCACCTCGGCGGCCTGGAGCTACCGCTATGGACGGTCTGTTGCGCTGGCGATGATTGATGCGCCGCTGGATCAGCTTGCCAGCGACACAGTTGTGAACGGCTTCGAGGTCGAAATCGCCTGCTCCCGCTTTGCCGCCAAGGCGTCGCTGAAACCCGCCAAAGAGGCGTTTGCCCATGACTGACACCTTTCGCACCACGCAGGTTGCCATCATCGGCGGCGGTATCATGGGCGTGGCGGCCCAGTTCCAGCTGGCCGAGAACGGCTGGACCGACACGATCCTGTTTGAGAAGGCGGAGCTCACCTCAGGCTCCACCTGGCACGCGGCGGGACAGATCGCCCATGCGGTGGGCAGCCGGTTGATGGGCTGGATCAACAAGACCTCGATCGAAACCTACAAACGGGTCGAGCGGGAAACCGGCCAGAGCATCGGCTGGCATGAGGTGGGCGGATTCCGCATTGCGACCACTGATGATGAGGTCGACTGGATGAAGTCGATCATGGGCGTCGGCAAGCTGCTGGACCTGCCGATGGATCTGGTCGGCCCCGAGGAGGTCGCCCGCGTGAACCCCTTCTACAGGGTGGACGGCGTCAAGGCGGCGGTGCGCACCTATGAGGACGGGCATATTGATCCGTCCTCCGTCACTATGGCATTGGCCGCCGCCACCCGCGCGCGCGGCGCAAGGATCGAGCGGCGCAATCAGGTGCTGGGCGCCTCCCGCAAGGGGGATATGTGGCTGTTGCGCACGGAAAAAGGCGACGTGCTGGCCGAGCATGTGGTGATCGCTGCGGGCTCTTATGCCAACCAGGTCGGGGCGTGGTTCGGGCTGAAAATTCCGTCTGTCAGCTGCCTGCACCATTATCTGGTGACCGATACCGTGCCAGAATTTCTGGACCGCCCGGAGCTGCCGGTGATGCGCGACAATGCCTATGGCGGCTATATCCGTCAGGAGCAGAAATCGGGCCTCATCGGCATTTACGAGGGTCATGTCTGCCCCACCGTCTGGGAGATGCCGCAGGGCGCGCCCTGGGCTGCGGAGAATGAGCTGTTTGAGGCTGATTACGACTCCATCGGCGATTTTCTGATGGTGGCGTTTGAGAAGATGCCGGTGCTGGCCGACCTCGGCATCAAACGCGTGGTGCGCGGGGCGATCACCCATACGCCGGACGGCGGCATGCTGGTGGGCCCCTCGGGTGCGCCCAATGTCTGGCTGTCCTGCGGGTCGTCCATCGGCCTTGCCTGGGGCGGCGGCGCGGGCAAGGTGCTGGCCGATTGGATGGTGCATGGCGAAACCCCGATCAACACCCGCGGTCTTGATCCGCGCCGGTATGGCAATTTCTCTACCGATCATTTCATTGTTGAGCGCACCAAGGATGAGTTCATGCGCCGCCATGACACCCCTTGCCCCGGCAAGCAGTTCCAGAGCCTGCGGCCGCTGAAGCGTCACCCGCTGTATGACCGGTTGGCCGCCAAGGGTGCGGTGTTCGGCGAAGTGGCTGGCTGGGAACGCCCGCGCTATTTCGGCGAGGTTGGCGAAGTAGAGCAGATCGGCTGGGGCCACCAGCCCTGGCACGCCAACGCCATGGCCGAGGCCAAGGCGACGCGTGAAGCGGCAGGTGTCATCGACCTCTGTGCCTTTGCCCAGTTCGAGATCACCGGCAAGGACGCAGGCAAGCTGCTGGACCGCCTCTCGGCCAACAAGATCCCGGCCAAGGACGGCCGGATGAGCCTGAACCACCTGCTGACCGAAAAGGGCCGCTTCGAGACTGAGATCACCATCTGGCGCATAGCTGAGAACCGCTTTTTCACCGGCTCGCCCATCGCCCGCTGCAACCCGGACTTCGATTGGATCAAGTCGCACATCCGTGACGGCGAAGACGTGCAGATGATCAACCGCACCCACGACTGGGGCATGCTGGCGCTTTCCGGCCCGGCCTCGCGCCGGATCATGGCAGAGCTGACGGATGCGGACCTCACGAACCGGGCGTTCCCCTGGCTGTCCGGGCAGGAGATCACCGTGGCCGGCATCCCGTGCTATGCGCTGCGGGTCTCTTTCGTGGGGGAGCTTGGCTGGGAACTGCACGCGCCGTTGGAGCAGATCGGCGAACTCTACTACGCGCTGTTTGCAGCCGGAGAGAAACACGGGCTGGCCGATCTGGGGTCTTATGCCTTCAACGGCATGCGGATGGAGAAGGCCTATCGTGCCTCCGGCGAGCTGACCACCGACGCGGGGCCGCTGGATGTGGGGCTGGAGCGGTTTGTGGCAGCGGAGGGCCGGGAGTTTCTGGGCAAGGAAGCCTTGCTGCCCCGCGATCCGGGCTGGGAGCTGTTCTACGCGGAACTGTATTCTGACGGCGTTGATATCCACGGCGGCGAGCCGGTGCTGCGGGAGGGAAAGCCCGTCGGCCTGACCACCTCCGGCGGTTATGGCTACACGGTTGGCAAGTCGCTGGGCTGGCTGTTTGTCCGCAAGGGCACGCCGCGTGAAGGGCTGACCGTGCAGATCCTGAACCGGGAATTCCCCGTAACCATCCATGATGACGCAGTTTTTGACCCGCAGAACCTGCGGCCCCGATCCGAGGATTGAGACCATGACCACAATCAGCACCAAGATCACCGGAGGCGAGGCCGTCTACCGCGTTTTGAAGGCCAATGGCATCGATACCGTGTTCGGCCTGCTGGGCGGGTCGATGCTGGAGCTGTACGACGCGATGCATCAGGGCGGCGAAATTGCCTATGTCGGTGCACGGGATGAGCGTGCGGCGGGCCATATGGCCGACGCCTGGGCACGGATGACTGGCAACCCCGGTGTGGTGCTGGGGGCGCAGGCAGGCCCGGGTGTGGTCAATATCGTGACTGCCGTAGCGGAGGCGCAGCTGGCCTATTCGCCGCTGGTGGTGATCGCAGGCGCCATCACCCGGGCCGATCAGGCCAAGGACACCTTTCAGGAGGTCGACCAAGTGGCGCTGTTTGCACCGATCTCGAAACGCTCGGTCATGGTCAGCGATCCTTCGCGCCTGGCGCCGATGCTGGAGGACGCGATCCGGCTGGCCAATTCGGGCCGCCGCGGGCCGGTGGTGCTGCATGTGCCGCGCGACCTGTTTGCCGCCGAAGTTGCGCCCATAGACTCCAAGCCGGTGAACATCGCCCGCCCGGGGCCTGCGGCGCCGGAAGACATCAGCGCCATTGCGGCCATGCTTTCCACCGCAAAACGTCCGGTAATCTTCGCGGGCGGCGGGTTCAAATGGGGCCAGGGGCGCGAGGCGCTTACCGCTTTGGTGGAAACGCTGGAGGTGCCGGTGGTGGCCTCGACCGGCCATGCCGACGTGATGCGTCATGGCCACCCGTGGTTTGCAGGCCAGGCCGGGCCGCGGGGCAACCAGGTGGCCAGCCGCCTGACCAAGGAAGCCGATGTGATGGTGGTGCTGGGCGCGCGGCTGGGTTTCAATTCGACGTTCCACAGCAACGACTATGTCGGCGCAAAGACACGCATCGCCCATGTGGACATCGACGGCTCTGCCGTGGGCCGCTATTTCCCGGCGGAGATCGCGGTTCAGGCCGATGCCCGGCTGACAGCCGAAGTCTTGACCGCAGCGGCATCGAAACCGGCGGCGGATGAATGGCGGGCAGCCTTCAAGGCGGATATGGAAAGCCTTGCCGAAGAACGTGCGGAAGAAGCGCGGATCGCCACTCTGCCGATGCACCCGCGCCGGGCGCTGGCAGAGATCCGCGCCGCACTGCCGGAAAACGCTATCGTAACGCTCGACACCGGCAACACCTGCCTGCAGGCCGCCGACCGGCTGGCGCATTACGAGCCGATGAGCCTGATCACGCCGCTGGATTTCGGCCTGGTCGGCTTTGGCCTGGCGGCGGCCATCGGTGCCAAGGCGGCCGCACCGGAGCGCCCGGTGGTGGCGGTGATGGGCGACGGTGCCTTGGGTTACACGATGATCGAGATCCAGACCGCCATTCAGCACAGGCTGCCGGTCATTGTGGTGGTTCTGGATAACGAAGCCTGGGGGGCCGAGAAGGCCTATCAGCAGGAGTTTTACGGCGGCCGCCTGCTGGGCGCGGAGATCACCTCGCCGCGCTTTGACAAATTTGCGGAGCTGTGCGGGGGCAGAGGCATCTGGGTGGATGGCCCCGGCGAAATGGGCCCGGCGCTGGAGGCGGCGCTGGCCAGCAACGAGACCACCATCATTCAAGGCAAGATTGATCCGGGTGCGCTGATGACGCTGCGCAAGGATCTGTTCAAGGCCCCGGAAAATACCCCGCAGGAGGACTGAGACCATGACCACCTGGGACACGATCATCATCGGCGCGGGCAACGCGGCCTTTTGCGCCGCCCATGCCGCGCGGGAAAAAGGGGCAAGCGTGCTGATGCTGGAATGCGCGCCCGAGGCGGAAAACGGCGGCAACTCCCGCTATACCGCAGGCGCTATCCGCTTTGCCTATGACGGGGTGGAGGACATCCGCGCGCTGTGCCCGGACCTGAGTGAAGAGCAGATCGCCATCACCGATTTCGGCACCTACACGCAGGAGCAGTTCTTTGACGACATGTTCCGCGTGACCCGCTACCGCACCGACCCGGCCCTGTGCGAACGGCTGGTGACCACCTCTCGCGAGACGATGCACTGGATGCGCGGCAAGGGCATCCGCTTCATGCCGATCTACGGGCGGCAAGCGTTCAAGGTCGACGGAACGTTTAAATTCTGGGGCGGGCTAACGCTTGAGGCCTGGGGCGGCGGCCCCGGCTTGGTGGATGCCCACACCAGAATCGCCAAAGAGGCCGGTGTCGAGATCCGCTATGAAACCCGGGCCGTGGAAATTTTGACAGACGGCCACGCCGTCACCGGCGTCAAGGTCCGCCACAGGGGGGGACTTCAGGAATTGCGCGCGAATTCCGTGGTGATTGCTTCAGGCGGTTTTCAGGCCAGCCCGGAGATGCGCACCCGCTACCTTGGCCCCGGCTGGGAGATGGCCCGGGTGCGCGGCTCCCGCTTCAACACCGGCGAAGGCATCAGGATGGCGATGGCGGCGGGCGCCTCCACCTATGGCAACTGGTCGGGCTGCCACGCGGTCGGCTGGGACTACAACGCGCCGGAGTTCGGCGATCTGGATGTCGGCGACGGTTTCCAGAAGCATTCCTACCCCTGGGGGGTGATGGTGAACGCCACGGGCCGCCGGTTTGTCGATGAGGGCGCGGATTTCCGCAATTACACCTATGCCAAATACGGCCGGGTGATCCTGAACCAGCCGGACCAGTTCGCCTGGCAGGTTTTCGATGCCAAGGTCACCCATCTGTTGCGCGACGAATACCGCATCAAGCGGGTGACCAAGGTGACCGCGCCGACGCTGGAGGAGCTTGCGCACAAGCTGGAAGGCGTGGACCCGCAGGGCTTTCTCGATGAAATCCGCGCCTACAATGCGGCGGTGGACACCGCCACGCCGTTTGATCCGAACGTCAAGGATGGCCGCGGGACGCGGGGGCTGGCGGTGCCGAAGTCCAATTGGGCCAACACCATCGACGAAGGCCCGTTCGAAGCCTACCAGGTCGGTTGCGGCATCACCTTCACCTTCGGCGGCCTGAGGATCGACCCGGACAGCGCGCAGGTCCTGGACAATGATCTTGCGCCGATCCCCGGCCTGTTCGCGGCAGGGGAACTGGTCGGCGGCATTTTCTATTTCAACTATCCTGGCGGGACCGGCCTGATCAGCGGATCTGTTTTCGGCCGGCTGGCGGGGGCGCATGCCTTTGGCGGATAGGCGGCAGCTGGCTTGCTCAAACGGAGACGGCAAGCAACCGGACAACAGCCGTTCAAACCGCCTGTATGGCTCAGGTGTCAGCGCGGTGCTGATGTCTGGGTTTGACGGGAGGACTGGAGGGAGCACTATGCCAAAAGTCCAACTTCCCGCTGTTGCCCAGCAACGAAAGGCCGGGAACGGCCACTGTTGCCGAAACAGGCCCGGGCGATCCGCGCGGCTGGAACTGGCGGGCAACCTGCGTGATCTTGCACTGTTCAACGTGGCATTTGATAGCAAACTTCACGGATGCAATTTGGTCAAACTGGCCGTCAGTGACTTGGTAAGGGATGATCGCGTTTGCGACAGGGTGTCAGTGATCCAGAGCAAATCCTAGCGGCCCGTTCAGTTTGACCTCCCAGAAAACTCGCAGGATACCATTGCCCCGTGGGCCAAGCCGCCGAAAATGACCGGCCACTGTTTCACGCACCCCCGCGCCGCGAACTCCCTTTCATTGCAGTTGGTCTTCCGCATGAAATCTCGCGATCCCGTGCGCAATCAGTTTCTCAATAAGCGTGCTGTCTCCAGAACATTGGTTGCCGGCAGTAGCGAATCCTCATGCTCTGCCGACCGGCCGCCAAACAGAACCATGACCCTAAGACGATCTCCCTTAGTTCTCATTCACACGCTCCTTTTGCTTGCCTCAAGTGCCTCGCCTGCAGGCCCAGATTTCCGGTTCCGCAATTTCATGATCAACAGTGTGGCCGACAATTGGACCACGGCAAAAATGGCCATGGCCGTCAGCAGCCCAAGCATATCAGCAAGCGCGCCGCTTGCGATGACAGGCAGTGAGAACCCTGAATAGGCATAAACGAACAGGCCTGCGGTGGCGCGTGCGCGGTCGTCAGGAGCGCGCAATGACACTTCTGCCAGTGATGCAAGATACGTGAAGCCATAACTCGCTGCGCTGGTGATGCAGGTTCCGGCAAGGACCAGGATCAGCAGTTTCAGCCAGACACCGGCCAAAAGCACGAGGAAGCCGAGCGGGATCAGGACAAACCCGAGGGTGAGCGCCTGATCGTTTGTCATTCGCCGGGCGATGGGCTGGCAAAGAAAGCCCACGAAAATGGCGAGGAAAATCACAAGACCGGTCCAACCGCCGAGGCCATTGGCCGCCAGTTGCAGAGGCACGACAGCAATGGTCATGCCGGTCGTGGACCAAGCCAGCGCCATCGCGGCACCAAACATCCATGTGCCCGGCGGAAAGACCGGCAGCCGCAGAAGCGAGACAGGTTTCGGGCGGTCCGCCTTGGGCAAGGCAAAGGCGGCCACCGCCAAGGCTGGCGCCGCTGCAAACAGAACAATATAGCTGACCGGCATCAGCGTCGCGCCCTGAACCGCCAAGCTTATACCGGTTGCGAGGGCGCCGCCGCCGAAACCAAGTGACGTTGCCGATGTCACAACCAAGGCCGCATTTCGTGCGCGGCCCGCACCGAGAATTTCAGCCATGTAAGCAGCCCCGGAAGTGGTCGCCAGACCAGTTCCGGTACCTAAGAAAAACCGCGCGGCCACAAGACTTGCCCAGTTAGGGGATTGCACCAGTACTGCTGTTGCCGATGCGCCGAGGATCAGGGCCAGCGCAATGGGAATACGCCGCCCAATCCGGTCCGACAGTCCCCCTAGCAGCAACAGCGTTGGCATGAGACCGCCAGCATAGGCAGCAAATGCCACCGTCACAGCCGTGGCGCCGGCACCGCTCTCAGCCGCATATACATCGTAAAGCGGAGCTTGAAGGTTCACGGCAAAGGTGACGGTGAACAGGCTCGCGGCAAGCAGGCAGGAAGAGATGAAGCGCGGCATCCGGTGACCCTTATGGATTGACTTTGTTCCGGATTGCCATGAGGTTTTCTGTATGACAATTTTTCTATTGTACTAATGACAGTGGGCGCATGAAGAAGCCTCGATACGCGCGTCTTGCCGACATGCTCGCCAACGCGATCCAGGACGGGAAACTGGTCCCTGGCTCCAAACTGCCGACACACCGGGCATTTGCTGAGAAATCCGGTGTCGCTCTGGCGACCGCAACACGCGTTTACAAGGAACTGGAGCAGCGCGGCCTGGTTGCCGGCGAAGCCGGCCGCGGCACATTTGTGCGCGATCCCGGCCTGCCGGTGACGCTTGGCGTCCATCAGACCGCTGCCGAGGGCGTCACTGACCTTGTCTTCAACATGCCGGGGGATGCCGCCGACGCCGGCATGCTGCGCAGCGGATTGCGGCGGCTGGCAACTGCAGGTGATCTGGAAGCGATGCTGCGCTATCAGCCTCATGGCGGGCGGCTGCACGAACGCCGGATCATTGCCGAAAGCCTTGCCCCGGGCCTGGGCCGGGTTGACCCTGAATGCCTGCTGGTCACATCGGGCAGCCAGCATAGTTTGGCAGTCACTTGTTTGGGGCTTTTCCGGTATGGCGATTTGATTGCAGCAGATACACTCACCTACCCCGGTTTCAAATCCGCCGCGGCTTTACGCGGTCTTAACCTCCTCCCGGTCGAAGGATCGCAGGGAGTGATGGACCCTGATGAACTTGAGCGGTTGTGCCGATTACGGGAGGTTCGCGCCGTTTACCTGATGCCGACGGTCCATAGCCCCTTGGGATCGGTCATGGATGAGGCAACACGCCGCCGCCTTCTCGACGTTGCACAGCGGAACGACCTGCTGATTATTGAAGACGCCGCCTATGCGTTCCTGGAACAAAACCCGCCGCCCAGTTTCTATTCCCTGGCACCTGACCGGACAGTTCACATCGGCGGGTTTTCAAAGAATCTCGCGACAGGGCTGCGTCTGGGATATGTGATAGCCCCTGCAAGCCAGACCCTGCCACTCCTGGAGGCCATCCGTGCGACGACTTGGAATGCTCCGGCGCTGATATCTGGTTTGGTCGCGGGCTGGATCGAAGACGGGACTCTGCAGGTGTCTGAAGAAAACCGCAGGCGCGATGGAGCGGCGCGCCAGTCTGTCTTGCGGAAAGTTTTCGGTACGCTGCCCCTCCAGTCACATCCTAATGCGGGCTTCGCCTGGATGCCGCTCGAGAAAGGTGTTCGTGCTCAACCTATTGTCACGCGCTTGAAGGAGCACGGTCTCTCGGTGTCCGGCGCGGAGCCGTTCGCAACCACTACCGCAGCTCCGCAGGCGTTAAGGCTCGCCTTCGGCGGAATACCGAAGACTGAGCTGGAAGGCGTGCTGAATACGGTCCGGGATGCGGTATGCATTGACCAGGCCGGCTATGGTCAGGACCCTGCAATACGGAAATAGTGGGTCCAGAGCCTAAGATCGCTAGATGCTATCGTTGGCACATGTTGCAGCAAAGGACCTGAAAGTCCTGCTTTCCAACTTGCCGCATGTCCCGTTCTGAAGGCCCGGTTCGGCTCAGAATAGCCTGGCAGCCAGAGATCCAGGATTGTGTAAGGTCTGCTCCAGTCTACAGCGCAGGGCCTATTCAGCCCGGCGCCTGACCATCAGGGAAACGGCCCGCCGCCTGTATTCTGCAGGCGTTCCAGAAACACCTCCAGATCCTCCGCACTGTCCAGCGGTTCCATCGCCTGTTTGATCGCCGCACCGTAGATCTGCCACATCTGCAGCCGCAGCGCCGCGCCGGCCTCTGTCAGGTGCAGCAGCTTGCCGCGGCGGTCCTGTTCGAACACGGTTTCGCGCACCAGCCCCTGTTTCACCATCTGCGCCAGAATGCGCGACAGGTTGGATTGCTCAAACAGCAGGTTGCGGGTCAGCTCATAGGCCCGCACACCCTCCGCCCCGGCCATCTCGATCCCCCACAGCACGTCATACCACCTGAGCGGCGGCAAACCCGCCGCCCGCAGCTTGGCCTCCATGTCACGGTGGGTCTGCCGGTGGGCGCGGTTCAACAGGATCCAGATTGCGGTTTCGCGTGGGCTGGGCGTCATCACGTCTTCACGAGTTGGTGAACAGGGCTGCGGTTCCGCCGTTGCCGGTGGATGCGCCAAAATAGATGTCATAGCATCCATCCCGGATCAATCGCATCCTCACGTAACAAGAGCCGTTCCCGGCCCAACCCCATCCGACAGGAAAACTGCCATGATGATCAGGATTGCCTCCCTCGCCGCCGCTGCGCTGCTGGCCGCTCCCGCCGCCTTTGCCGCCACCACCTACAAGACCGATCAGGGCCATACCGAGGTCAAATTCAGCTGGAGCCACGCCGGCGTCTCGATGCAGAGCGGCGAGTTTACCGACGCCCAGGGCACTCTGGTGCTGGATCCGGAAAACCCCGAAGCCTCCACCCTGAATGTGACCATCAAGGCGGACAGCGTCGCCACCGGGTTCGGGCCGCTGGACGACCACCTGTCCAGCGCCGACTTCCTGGAGGTCGCAACCTACCCCGAGATCACCTTTGTCAGCACCGGGATCGAGAAGACCGGCGACAAGACCGCCAAGGTGACCGGCGATCTGACCATTCACGGCACTACCCAGTCCGTGGTGCTGGATACCACCATGACCCACCTCGGCCCGCACCCGCTGGGCGGAGCGATCGAATACTACCAGGGCGACTGGGCGGCGTTTGAAGCCACCACAACAATCGACCACCAGTCCTTTGGTGTCGGCGGCTTCTCCACCGGGCCGATCACCATCCAGATCGTCAGCGAACTGAAGGCTGAGTGATTTCTGCCCAGCCAGTGCATCAGGCGGTGCACGGGGGGTGTACAGGGGGTGCATACATGTCACCCCCCTCCCCGGCCCGCTCATGAGAACAGAAAAAGCCCCGGATGTGTCCATCCGGGGCTTTTGATTTTCTGCTCTGCGCTTCGGCTCAGCCGCCGAAGTCGTCCAGCATGATGTCCTCGCGGTCCACACCCAGATCCAGCAGCATGTTGATCACCGACTGGTTCATGATCGGCGGGCCGCACATGTAGAATTCGCAGTCTTCCGGCGCCGGGTGGTTCTTGAGGTACTCCTCGAACAGAACGTTATGGATAAAGCCGGTGTAGCCTTTCCAGTCGTCCTCCGGCTGCGCGTCGGACAGGGCGACGTGCCAGTCGAAGTTGTCGAACTCCTCGGCCAGCTGGTCGAAGTCCTCGACAAAGAACATCTCCTTCTTCGACCGCGCACCGTACCAGAAGCTGATCTTGCGGTCGCGGTTCTGCAGCCGCTTCAGCTGGTCGAAGATGTGGCTGCGCATTGGCGCCATGCCGGCACCGCCGCCGATGAAGACCATTTCCTTCTGGGTCTCGCGGGCAAAGAACTCGCCGAACGGGCCGGAAATGGTGACTTCGTCGCCCGGCTTCAGGTTGAAGATGTAGGACGACATCTTGCCCGCCGGAATGTCGCTGGAACCCGGCGGCGGCGAGGCGACGCGGACGTTCAGCATGATGATGCCCTTCTCGTCCGGGTAGTTCGCCATCGAATAGGCGCGCTCGACCGGCTCATCCACGACGGATTTGTACTGCCACAGATTGAAGCGGTCCCAATCCTCCCGGTACTCCTCCTGAATGTCGAAGTCGGTATAGGCCAGCTGGTGCGCGGGCGCTTCGATCTGGATGTAGCCGCCGGCGCGGAAGTTCACATCCTCGCCTTCGGGCAGTTCCAGAACCAGCGCCTTGATGAAGGTCGCCACGTTGTCGTTCGACCGCACCTTGCAGCGCCATTTCTTGACGCCGAAGACCTCTTCGGGAACCTCGACTTCCATATCCTGCTTGACCGCAACCTGACAGGACAGGCGGTCGCCGCAAGACGCCTCGCGCTTGGTGATGTGGCTTTCCTCGGTCGGCAGGATAGAGCCGCCGCCGGAATGCACACGCACCCGGCACTGGGCGCAGGTGCCGCCGCCGCCGCAGGCGGAGGGGACAAACAGTTTCTCAGCCGCCAGCGTCTGCAGCAGCTTGCCGCCCGCAGGCACCGAGATGGTTTTTTCACCGTTGATGGTGATGTTGACGTTGCCGGACGCGACCAGGCGGGAGCGGGCGGCCAGGATGATGGCCACCAGCGCCAGCACGATCAACGTGAACAGGACAACGCCGAGCGAGAAAGTTTCCATAACTTCAGACGCTCCCTTACAGTTTGACGCCGCTGAAGGACATGAAGGCCATCGCCATCAGACCCGCGGTGATAAAGGTGATGCCCAGGCCCTGCAGGCCGTCCGGCACGTCGGAATACTTCAGCTTCTCGCGCACGCCCGCCATCGCGGTGATCGCCAGCGCCCAGCCAAAGCCGGAGGAGAGGCCGTAAGTGGTTGCTTCCGCGAAGTTGTAGTCGCGTTCCACCATGAACAGCGAGCCGCCCAGGATGGCGCAGTTCACCGTGATCAGCGGCAGGAAGACCCCCAGCGCGTTGTAGAGCGGCGGGAAGTACTTATCGAGGATCATCTCCAGGATCTGCACCATCGCCGCAATCACCCCGATATAGGAGATCAGACCGAGGAAGGTCAGGTCCACATCCGGGAAACCCGCCCAGGCCAGCGCGCCGGGTTTCAGCAGGTAGGTCAGCAGCAGGTTGTTGGTCGGCACAGTGATCGCCTGCACCAGCATCACCGAAATCCCCAGACCCAGCGCGGTGGAAATCTTCTTGGACACCGCGATAAAGGTGCACATGCCCAGGAAGAAGGAGAGCGCGAGGTTCTCGACAAAGATGGCCTTAACGGCGAGTGAAATCAGCCCTTCCATCAGTGCGCCTCCACATTCTGGATTTTATATTCACGCTCTTCGACCTGGTTCGGCTTCCAGGTGCGGAACGCCCAGATCAGAAGGCCGATCACGAAGAACGCCGAGGGCGGCAGCAGCAGCATACCGTTCGGCACATACCAGCCGCCGTTGTTCACGGTTTCCAGGATGGTGATGCCGAACAGGGAGCCGGAGCCGAACAGCTCGCGGATGATGCCGACCAGCATCAGGATAAGGCCATAGCCCATGCCGTTGCCGAGGCCGTCTATGAAGGACGCCACCGGCGGGTTGCTCATGGCGAACGCCTCGGCACGGCCCATCACGATGCAGTTGGTGATGATCAGGCCAACAAAGACCGACAGGGTCTTGGAGATCTCAAAGGCGTAGGCTTTGAGCACCTGATCCACCAGGATCACCAGCGAGGCGATGATGACCATCTGCACGATGATCCGGATCGACGAGGGGATCTGGTTCCGCAGCATCGAGATGAACATCGACGAGAACGCGGTCACAAAGGTCACCGCCAGGGTCATCACAAAGGCCACCTGCAGCGAGGAGGTCACCGCCAGCGCCGAGCAGATGCCCAGAACCTGCAGCGTGATCGGGTTGTTGTCGACCAATGGGTCGACCAGCATGTCTTTCTTGGTCTGCGCCATCAGAGCTCTCCCGCTTTAAGGGCGGCCAGGAAGGGTGCGTAGCCCTCTTCGCCCATCCAGAATTTCACCAGGTTGTCCACGCCGACAGAGGTCAGCGTCGCACCAGCCAGCGCATCAATGTGATGCTCCGGCCCGGCGGGGCCTTGCGCCTTGGCAACGCTGATCTGCAGCTCGCCGCTTTCGTCATGCAGCTTCTTGCCGCTCCACAGGGACTTCCAGCGCGGGTTGTCCACCTCGGCGCCGAGGCCTGGGGTTTCGCCGTGCTGGTAGAACTGCAGGCCAAAGATGTCGTTGCCGTTTTCCTCAACCGCGATGAAGCCATAGAGGGTTGACCATAGGCCGTAGCCGTGGACCGGCAGGATCACCTTGTCCAGATCGCCGTTTTCCTCGCGCAGCAGGTACACGGTCTTGTAGCGCGACTGGCGGCCGATGCCCGCCGGATCATTGTCCAGCGCGCGGCTCAGTTCCGGATCCTGCGCGGCGGCCAGATCGTCGAAATTGGCGGCGTCGAACTGGTCGGTGAATTCACCGGTTTCCAGATCCAGCACCTGCGGTTCAAAGGCGGCGAAGGCCTCAGCCACTTTGATGCCCGGCTCATAGAGGCCGGCCACCTGCAGAACGTTCAGCTGCTTGTCGCGTTTGCGGTTCACTTCCTGCACCGGGCGAAGGGACACCGCGGCGGTGGACACGATCATCGAGGCCACCAGGCAGACGGCAACAGCGATGAACAAGGTCTTGCCGACGGAATCCGGCGATGCGGCCAGGAAGCGGCCAATCAGGCCCTTGCTTTGGGTATCAGCCATGGCGGCGCGCCCTCCGTTTGATGTTGGCCTGCACGACGAAGTAGTCGATCAGCGGTGCAAAGACGTTGCCGAACAGGATCGCCAGCATCATGCCTTCGGGGAAGGCCGGGTTCAGCACCCGGATCAGCACCACCATCACGCCGATGAGGGCACCGTAGATGTAGCGGCCTGCGTTGGTGTGGGATGCGGACACGGGTTCGGTCACCATGAACACCAGGCCGAATGCATAGCCGCCCAGCACCAGGTGCCAGTACCACGGCATCGCAAACATCGGGTTGCTGTCGGAGCCAATGAGGTTCAAGAGCATCGAGAAGGCAATCATGCCCGCCAGGCAGCCGACGATCAGGCGCCAGTTGGCGATCTTGGTGAACAGCAGGAAGCAAAGCCCGATGGCACAGGCCAGCGTCGAGGTCTCGCCAAAGCTGCCTTGGATGGTGCCAAAGAACGCATCCGACCATTCGATGCCCTTGGCGGCCAGCGCCTGCACGCCGTCGGCGGCTGTCACACCCAGCGCGGTCGCGCCGGAGAAGCCGTCAACCGGGGTCCAGACCGCATCGCCCGACATGTTCGCCGGATAGGCGAAATACAGGAATGCACGGCCCACCAGCGCCGGGTTCAGGAAGTTCTTGCCGGTGCCGCCAAAGACTTCCTTGCCGATCACCACGCCGAAGATGATACCAAGCGCCACCTGCCACAGCGGCGCGGAGGCCGGCATGATCAGAGTGTAAAGCATCGAGGTCACCAGGAAGCCCTCGTTCACCTCGTGGCCACGGACGGTGGCAAAGATCACCTCAAAGATGCCGCCTGCAACCAGTGTCACGATGTAGATCGGCAGGAAATACAGGAACCCGTGCGCGATATTGGCCATCGGGTTCGCCGCATCCAGCGAGATGCCGAACATCTGCAGGATGGCGATCCGCCAGCCGGTGGCCGCGTCAGCACCCAGCGCGGCAATTGCCGAGTTCGCCTGATAGCCGGTGTTCCACATACCCCACAGGATGCAGGGGATGGTGGCGATAACCACATAGGTCATGATCCGCTTCATATCGACGTATGAACGGGCATGCGGCGCCACCGAGGTGACGGTTTTCGGGGTATAAAGGAAGGACTCCACCATCTCGTAGACGGGGAAGAGCTTTTCGTACTTGCCCCCCTTCTCGAAATGCGGCTCGATCCTGTCAAAGAAGCTGCGCAATCCCATCCGGCTCAGCCCTCCTTTTCAATCTTGGTCAGGCAGTCGCGCAGCGCCAGCCCGTATTCGTACTTGGCCGGGCAGGCAAAGCCGACGAGGCCCATGTCCTCTTCGTCCAGCTCCAGCGCACCCAGCGCCTGTGCGGTGTCGGTGTCCATCACCAGCAGCGCGCGCAGCAATTGCGTCGGCAGGTAGTCCTGCGGCATCAGCTGCTCAAAGGTGCCGGTGGGCACCATCGCCCGGCGGCCGCCGTTGAGGTTGCTGGTGAGGTTGAACAGCTTGCGGCTGAGCGCAGAGCCCAGCACCGGCTGCACCGCGTATTTGCTGCCCATCGGGCGGATCCAGCCCAGCGGGATCTGCTTGCGGTCTTCTTCGATGATCGCAACCTGGCGGGCAAAGCGGCCCAGGAACGCCAGCGAGCCAGCCGCGTGGCGGCCCGACAGGATCGAGCCGGAGATCACCCGCACCGGACCGTCCGAGGCGATCTCGCCGCGGGTCAGTTCATCGGTGGAGGCGCCTGTCACGGTGCGGACCAGACGGGGGCTGCGCGCAGCGGGACCGGAGATGGCAACCACGGTGGAGGGGTCCAGATGACCGGTCAGCAGCAGGCGGCCGATGGCGATCACGTCCTGATAGGACACGGTCCAGACTTGGTCGTTCGCGCGGACGGGATGCAGGAAGTGGATGTGGGTGCCCGCCAGACCCGAGGGATGCGGGCCGGAGAAACCCGCAGCCTCGACACCGGCAAGGTTCGCACCCGGAATGCTGTCGCCTGCCTTCTGGCACAGATAGGTGGTGCCGTCGGTCAGCAGGGTCACGGCCTTCAGGCCCGCCTCAAACGCCTCAGCCGCGTCATTGATGATCACGGCGGCATCTGCGGCCAGCGGCTCGCTGTCCATCGCGGTTACAAAGATTGCGGCGGGCTTGGACCCCGGCTGCGGCATCTTGGAATAGGGACGGGTGCGGAAGGCGGTCCAGAGACCGGCGGCGCACAGCTTTTCGGTCAGGCCCTCAGCCGTGTCAGCATTGCCGGTGGCGGAGAAATCAAGGCCGGTATCTTCGGCATCGGAAATCGCAATCACCACGCTTTCCAGCACCCGGCGCGCACCGCGGTTGATCGCCACGACCTTGCCGGTCACCGGCGCCACCATCAGCGCGGCCTCGGCATCCTTGTGGCAGAACAGCGGAGTGCCGCGGCGGACCTCCTCGCCTTCCTGCACCAGCATGCGGGGTTTCAGGCCCATGTAGTCGGGGCCCAGCACGGCCACCGAGGTGATGGAGGGGCCATCGTGGATCACCTGCTCCGGTGCGCCTGTCACCGGCAGATCCAGCCCCTTTCTCAAGTTAAATGTCTTCATATTTGCGCTACGTCCCTCCAAGGCCGAATCCCGTGGCGGTTCTTACCCCGTTCCGGCAGCGGCGGCAAAGAAAACGCACAAAACGCCGTTTTCCGAACATCCGCACAGCCTGTCCTGATTTCCGGCGCACTCGAATCAAATTCGGCGCCGATTGGCAAGGCTGTGCCCCTGCCAGTTTCCCGATTTCCTGTGTGTGCCGCGCTTTTATCAGACTGTTGGCGCTCACGCCCTTCGGGAAACCGTCAAAGCGGACAGGCGGAAACGGCAACGCCGTTCCCGCAGGCGCCGCCAGGGCGGGCCAGTCTGCCTGCCAGTCTCAACACGAGGTTGAAACTGATTCTACCAAATACTGCGTATTCAGGCCTCCCAAACGGCCTGCGGCGCGCCCATCAGGCCGCGGTCGACGGTGATCCCCAGCCCCGGCGCGTCGGGCACCAGCACGCCGCCGTCCTGCACTGGTGCGTCGAATTCTGCCGTTTTCAGCGTCACCATATCGCGGCAGTCCAGAATGCAGCGCAGGGACCGCTCCGGCACCGTCGCACCCAGATGGGCGATGGCGGAAAACGCGACCACGGACCCGACGGTATCCTGCACGCTGACCGTCGCACCCGCGGACAGGCACATGTCCCGGTGCCGCCGCCCATGGGTCAGCCCCCCGGCCTTGGAGATCTTGAGGCCAATGCCATCGGCCACATCCTCGGCCAGCATCAGAGCAATGTCCTCATCCTGCTGCACCAGCTCATCCAGGATGATCGGCACAGTGCAGCGTTTGCGCAGCGACATGGTCTCGCGCCAGGTCTTGCAGGGCGCCTCCAGCACGAAATCCAGCCCCTCCGGCAGCATCCGCAGCATCCGCAGCGCGGTTTCCGGCGTCAGCCCGCCGTTGGCATCGACCAGAAAGAACTCCCCCGGCTGCCGGTCGGCCAGCGACGCACGGATGCGCTCGGCATCCAGCGCCGGGCCGCCTTCGCCGTCCAGCGCGCCGATCTTCACAGAATGACCCAGATACCCCATCTCCCGGTGCTGCGCGACGCGGGCGCGCATATCCTCGGGGCTGCCTGCATAGATCGAGGAGATCACCGGCAGGCGTTTGCCCGTCGAGCCGCCCAGCAGCTCGCAGACCGGCAGGTTGACCGATTTGCCGAACAGGTCCCAGCAGGCCAGATCAATTGCGGACTTGGCGTGGTTGTGGCCCAGCAGCGCCTCGTCCATTGCCTCGTTGATGCGGTCCATCTGCCGCGGGTCACGGCCCAGCAGATAGGTCGCGATCTCGGCAATGCCCGCCCTTACACCCAGGGCATGCGCAGCGATATAGGTGGAGCCGAACGGCGTGCTTTCGCCCCAGCCCTCCAGCCCCGTATCGGTGGTGATGCGCACGAAGGACGCATCAAAGCTGCGGTACTCCCGCCCGCCCGACAGCATATAGACGCCGCCGGAATAGGGCAGGTCCAGCTGATAAAGCTCGATCTTCCTGATCTTCACGCCCCGGCCTCCGGGATCATCAGAACCAACTTGCCGGTATGCTTCTTGCTCAGGAAGTCCTCCTGCGCGGCGGCAATGTCGCTCAGCGGATAGGTCTTGGCCACCAGCGGCCGGATTTCTCCGGCTTCGATGTAGGAGATCAGATTGGCGAAGACCTCGTCCTCCTGGAAAGTGCAGCCCATCAGGGTCAGGTCCTTGAGGTAGAGTGTGCGCACGTCGATTTCGCTGATCGGCCCGGCAATGGCGCCGGCGGTGGTGTACCGCCCGCCCCGGCGCAGCACGTCGAGGAAGGAGGGCCATTGCGGACCCGCCACCAGATCCACCACCACGTCGATGGAGCCTTCACCCAGTTCTTTGACCAGATCCGCATTGCGGTCCACCACCCGGTCGGCGCCAAGCGCCAGCACTTCATCCGCCTTGGCGGCAGAGGACAGCGCAATCACCGTGGCGCCGCGGCGCTTGGCCAGTTGCACGGCAGCAGAGCCCACGCCGCCGGAGGCACCGGAAATCAGCACGGTCTCCGCGCCCAGGCCCACCCGGTGCAGCATGTTTTCCGCGGTGGAATAGGCGCAGGGGATCGAGGCGAGTTCCGCATCGGACCAATCGCAGTTCACCGCGTGGGTTTCCCGCGCAGGCGCCACCGCAAACTGGGCAAAGCCGCCGTCGCATTCGCTGCCGAAAGTCCAGCATTCATAGGGGCGGTAGTCGACGTAAGTCCGCAGCATGTTGCGCACCAGCACCCGCTCGCCGATGCGGGCGGGATCGACCCCCTCCCCCACAGCCGCGATTTGGCCGCAAGCGTCAGCGCCTTGGATGCGCGGGAATTCCAGCGGCTTGCCGGACCAGCTGGCGTCATCATCGTTGACACTGTCGAACCCCGTGGCACCGCCCGCGTTGGTGTCAGCCTCCACCGCCTTGGAATACCAGCCGATGCGGGTGTTGATGTCAGTGTTGTTGATGCCCGCTGCCGCCACGCGGATCAGCACCTCGCCAGGACCGGGCTGCGGTACCGGCACATCGGTGCGGTATTCCAGTTTGTCGATGCCGCCGTGGCCGGTCAGCAGAACCGCCGCCATTTTGCTGGGGATCATGCCCTTACCTCCCTGAATAGATTGGCCGGCCCTCCCCTGCCGGCCAAAACAGGGCGCCGTCCCCCCGGGGACAGTGCCCTGAAACTTGTCTCACAGCTCCAGCGGATGCGCGCGGCCGCGCTCCGCCAGGCGGCGGTTCAGCTCCTTCGCTGCCGGCAATCCGGCCTCCAGCGCAAAGACAAAGGCGTGGGTCAGGTAGAAGCAGGCGGCGTCAATGTTGCCCGCCTCCTCCGCCTGATCCCCAGCCAGTGTGTACAGCCGGACCAGCACGGCGCTGTCCTTGTCCTCATGCGCCTGCAGCAGCGCCTGGTCGAGCTCTGAGCGCTCCATGCCTCAGCCCTTCAGCGAGATCGCGATGTTCTTGGTGCGCACGTAGTTGTAGAGCGCCTCCAGTCCCTTTTCGCGGCCAAAGCCGGATTTGCCGACCCCGCCGAACGGGGTGGAGATGCCGCCCGCGAACCATTCGTTCACGAACACCTGCCCGGCGCGCAAACGGTTCGCAACCCGATGCGCCCGCGCCAGATCGCGGGTGAAGACGCCTGCGACCAGCCCGAACTCGGTGCCGTTTGCCATGGTGATGGCTTCGGCTTCGGTATCGAAAGGCGTAAAGCAGGTGACCGGGCCAAAGATTTCCTCCTGCGCGACGCGGGACGCGGGGTCCACGTCCGCCAGAATGGTCGGCGCCATGAAATAGCCCTCCCGTTCCAGACGCTCGCCGCCCGAAGCCGCGCGGGCGCCGCTTTGGCGGGCAGTGGCGGTCAGGGTTTCGATCCCGTCCAGCTGGCGGGCAGAGATCACCGGGGTCAGGCCGGGGTTTTCCAGCCCGTGGCCAACGCTCAGGCCATTTGCCAGCGCGGCAGCGCGTTCCACCGCTTCGTCATAGATCGACCGATGCACCAGCACCCGCGACATGGCAGAGCAGACCTGACCGGCG
This sequence comes from Leisingera sp. ANG-M6, assembly GCF_000813905.1. NCBI lineage: Bacteria > Pseudomonadati > Pseudomonadota > Alphaproteobacteria > Rhodobacterales > Roseobacteraceae > Leisingera > Leisingera sp. ANG-M6. Next base: position 81,922 of record NZ_JWLG01000025.1, on the reverse strand, counting down.
TTGTAGAAGATGCCGCTTTGCAGGGAAGACATCAGCGTGTCCAGATTGGCGTCCTCGAACGCCACCGCGGCGGACTTGCCGCCCAGCTCCATCAGCGCGGGCGTGACCGGATTAGCGGCGGCGCGCAGGATCGCCTGGCCGGTCGGGACCGAGCCGGTGAAGACGATCTGATCCACCATCGGGCTTTCGACCAGCCGCGCACCCAGTTCTGCGCCAATGCCGTTCAGGATTGACACTGCGCCTGCAGGCACCTCGGCGCGTTCCAGTGCCACACCCAGCATTGCCAGCGCCATCGGGTCCAGCTCCGGCGATTTGATGATCACCGAATTGCCCGCCGCCATCGCAGGCGCCAGCGAGCGCGCGGCAATCGACACCGGGAAGTTCCACGGCACGATCTGCGCGGAAACGCCGTAAGGCTCATAGACCGTATAGTCGGCATAATCCGGGCCAAGCGGGATCGACTTGCCTTCGATCTTGTCAGCCATGCCGCCGTAGTATTCGAAATACTGTGCGGCCTCTTCGAACTCGTCATGCGCAGCGCTGAGGCTCTTGCCGCTTTCCCGGCACAGCAAGTCTGCGCCCTCATCGGCAATACCGCGGATCTCAGCCGCGATGCGCTGCATAAGCTGGCCGCGCTTGGCGGGCTTCATGGCGGCCAGATCGCCGCGCTCGAAACTTGCCCGCGCCGCTTCCAGCGCTTTCGCCAGGCTCTCCTCGCCCGCCAGCGCGCAGTCGCCCACGTGCTGGCCGTTGCCCGGATCCTCGACGGCCATGCGTGCACTGCCATCGCCCTCAACCCAGGCACCGGCCAGGAAGTTCCTGGCCAGCCCGTCTTTCAGGAAAGAACTCATGCCTCGCGGCCCTTGGTCACCTGATCGGCCACCCAGGCATGGAAGTTGTGGGTCGGCCCGTCCATCGCCGGCGAGAAGCGCCCGCCGTCGAACAGCTCACCATGGCGGCCCTTCTGCATGCCCTCGACAACAAAGACGTCCTCTTCGAACACGGTTTTCCACAGCTTGGCGTTCTCGGTGCGCAGGTTTTCCAGCTCCGGCGTGTCCTCGTTGGACTTCGCGTAGTAGAGCTCGATGTGCTCAACGGTGTTTTCAGTGTCGACCGGTTCCAGGATGATCGCAAAGGCATGGTCGCGCTGCACACCCAACAGGACGTTGGGGTAAACGGCCACATATTCGCCGCCCTCGTCCCACTTGCTGCTGAGGCCTTCGAAATCCGGGAACACCTTGCCGTCTTCGCCCTTCATCTGGCGGTAGACCAGGGTGCCCTGGCCGGAATAGTGGCCCGGCACTTCGATATTGTAGTGGTCTTCCAGGCGCGAATAGCTGTTCAGCCCCGGATGCACCCACGGCAGGTGATAGCTTTCACAGTAGTTTTCGACCGCCAGTTTCCAGTTGGTTTTGACTTCCAGCTTGAAGCCAGAGTCTTCGCCGCCGTGATGCACCGGGGTTTCGAACTCCTTCCAGCGCTCCAGCAGACCTGCATGGACCTCTTCGAACTCTGGCGCGGTGCCGTCAACGTTCACAAACACCACATCGCGCCAGACGTAAGAGCGGATGCGCACCAGGCCCAGCTCATCCAGCTTGATGTCTTCATGCTTGTTGTTGCCGGGGCCGCCCACATGCGGGGTGGAGACCAGACGGCCATCAAGGCCATAGCACCAGCTGTGATAGGCGCAGCGGATGGCGCCGCGGATCTTGCCGGCCTTCTCGACCAGGATCATGCCGCGGTGGCGGCAGGTGTTCTGGAAGACGCCGATCTCGCCGTCCTTGTCGCGCACGATCAGCAGCGGCATGCCGAGGAAATCCACCGGCTTGGCATAACCCGGCTCCGGCACGTCCTTGCCAAAACCGATGCCGGACCAGTTCTTGAACAGGACCGAGCGTTTCTCTTCGGCAAAGACGGCGGGGTCGATGTAATGGGCGTTCGGCAGGCCGTTGGCAACGTTGACCGGAGCCATCACCGGGGCAAGCGTGTCATGCTTGTTCATCTGGGGTCTCTCCAAGGCAGGAAAAAGATGTGCGCGTTTTGCGCCATTGAAGGCAGAGACCAGATTCACTCAATATCAGGAATTTTCGCGCTGGAGTTAGCTGAGCTCATCCGAGCTTCGATTGACCTCGCCAATCACCCATTTGCGAAGCAAACGGGCGGATTCCGACAATTCCGCATCCGGGCGGCCCACCAGATGGAAACCATGCGGCGCTGCCAGAACATGCGGGCCGATCGGCACCAGCTGGCTGGTTGTCAGCAGGGGGTGCAGCAGCCGCTGCCAGCCCAGCACCAGCCCGACCCCATCCTGCGCCGCCTGCAGCGCCACCGCGTAATTGTTCACCCGCACGCCTGTTGCGATGGGACCGTCGTAGCCCAGCTGCTGAAACCAGTCGGCCCAGGTGGTCCAGCTTTTGTCATCGGACTCCAGATGCACAAGCCGCTCTTGCGCCAGCTCCTCCAGCGGGCAGCCGGTGAGCTTCTCCGCCAGTTCCGCATTGCCGACAGGCACCAAGTGATCGCGGTACAGTTCGGTCTGCTCCAGCCGCGTGTCCCGTTCGCGCCCGTAACGGATATAGAAGTCCACATCCGGCATGCTGCGCAGGGGCCGGTCATTGACGATCTGGTTGACGTTCACATCCGGGTGCCGGCCCCAGAACCGCACCACCGAGGGTGACAGCCACAGCGAGGCAACGGCAGAGGTGGAGCCGATAGTCACGGTATCCCCGGTCTGGCGGTCGCGGATGGTCTTGAGGCTGAGGGAGATCTTGGAAAACGACGAGGCAAGGGTTTCAAACAGCGCTTCGCCCTCCTCAGTCAGCTCCACGCCCCGGTGCTTGCGCTGAAACAGCGGCGCCTGCAGCTCCGCCTCCAGCGCCTTCACCTGATGGCTGACCGCGCCGGGTGTGACCGACAGCTCCTGCGCCGCGTTCTTGAAGCTCAGATGCCGGGCCGCAGCCTCAAAAGCCGCAAGGGTGGTCAACGGCGGCAGGTTGTAGTGGCGGCGGGACATCTGCGGCTCCTGGCTGGCGGGTCAGGTGAAAGGGCTTCATTCCAATATGGGGAATACGCCTTTAAAGGCCAGTCCGGAATTTTCTGGCGCCGCCGTTTTCTGACGCAGAAAACGGCCATAAAAAATCGATTTTTCATGGCCGGAAACCGCGCCGGTTTCCGGCGGCCTCACTCGATCCGGCTGCGCTGCAGCATCGGGGTCACGTTGAAGGCCGCCTTGTAGACCCGGGAAAAATGCCCCGGGCTGTCGAACCCGCAGCTGAGCGCCACGTCGGTCACCGAGGCCTCAGTCTGGATCAGCAGATTGCGGGCGCGTTCCAGCCGCATCTCCATCGAGTATTTCTTGGGCGAGGTGTTGAGGTATTTGCCGAACAGCCGCTCCAGCTGGCGGGTGGAGATACCAATCTCCTCGGCAATGCGGGCGGGGGAGATGGGGTCGCTGATGTGGTCATGCATCATCTGAATGGCGCGCGCCAGATGCGCGTTGCGCATCCCGTTGCGCGACTGCAGCGACACCCGCTGCTCGGCAGTGGCATTGCGCACCGCGTTGTAGACCATCTGGTCGGCCACCGCGACGGCCAGGTCATAGCCGTGGTCCCGTTCGATCAGATGCAGCATAAGATCCGCCGTGGCGGTGCCGCCTGACGCTGTCACGTGCTTTTCGTCTGACACAAACACGTTGCGCACCAGGTTCACCTCCGGGAACGCCTCCATAAAGCTGTCGTGGTATTCCCAATGGATCGCCGCCTGCATGCCATCCAGAAACCCGGCCTCTGCCAGCACCCAGGCACCGGAGCACAGCGCGCCCACCGCAACCCCGCGCGCCTTCTCCCGGCGCAGCGCGGCCAGCAGCGGCTTGGTCACATGATTGCGCATATGGATGCCCGACAGGGCAAACAGCCGGTCGCATTTCGGGACCGCGTCAAAGCCGTAGTGCACCAGTGTCACCGAGCCGTTTGAGCAGGTCGCGGTCTCGCCATTCTCCGATCCGAGCGACCAATCATACAGGTCCTGGCCGCTGACCAGGTTGGCGATCCGCAGCGGTTCCACCGCGCAGGAAAACGCCAGATGGGAAAACTCCTCGAGCAGGAGAAAGGCGAAATGCTGGGTTTTGGTCATGGGTCAACCGCCTGACAAGTAACGCTGTGCGGGCCTGGCTGCATTGCCCTCGCGCCCGGACAGGCTAGGCCCCCTGCCCTGCCTGCTGCAAGCCGCGTTGCGCCCGCTGTTTGCACACACCATATTTTTTCTGTGTACACAATATGTATTTTTGTGTCATAGAGCCGGCAAGCCAGAGAATCCCGTACCGCAAAGCGGCAGGAGAGAAGCCCATGAAAGATGCCTCAAAGAACCGGAAGGCTGCGCTCTACAGCCGCCTGAAGACCGCAATCATGACGCTGGAGCTGCGCCCCGGCGCCGATCTGGACGAGGCCAAACTCTCTGAGGAGTCAGGCCTGTCGCGCACGCCGCTGCGCGAGGTGCTGCGCCAGCTTGCCGGCGAGGGCTATGTGGATCTGCGCGAAAACCGCGGTGCGCGGGTCAGCGAGATGTCGCACATGACCCTGCGCGACTTCTTCCTGGCCGCACCGATGATCTATGGCGCGGTGATGCAACTGGCGGCAAAACACGCCACGCCCGCGCAAGTCTCGGCGCTGAAGTCCGCGCAGGAGGATTTCAAGGCAGCGCTTCGCACCGGCTCCAGCGCCGACCGGGCGATGGCCAACAACCGTTTCCACGAGATCACCGGCGAGATGGCGGACAACATCTATCTGCTGCCGTCCTTTCAGCGCCTGCTGATCGACCATGCCCGCATCGGCATGACCTTCTACCGCCCCCAGGACGCCCGGATGGCGGAAAACCTGGATGAGGCCAGTTCCCAGCACGACGCCATCATCGCCGCCATCGAGGCCGGCGACGAGGCGGCGGCGGGCCAGCTGGCGATTGAGCATTGGAACCTGTCGCGCGACCAGATTGAGCTGTTCGTCATGCCCGCCGGGCTGGACGTGCCCTTGGGAACCGTCGCACGCAAAACCCCTGCATGAGGATGACATGACCCCGATTTTCCGCTTTGAGGGGATATACACCCCTGTGGTGACACCCCATTTCGAGGACGGCAGCGTCAATTGGGACGCGCTGGCCGAGGTGATTGAATACCTGGTTGAGAACGGCGTGCACGGGCTGATCTCCGGCGGCTCAACAGGCGAGAACTATGCCCAGACCGTCGAGGAACGCATTGCACTTGCCCGCTTCACCCATGAACGGCTCAAGGGCCGCTTGCCGCTGGTCGTCGGCACTGGCGCCATGCTGACCAGCGACTCCATCGCTCTGGCAACAGGCGCCAAGGAGATCGGTGCCGATAGCATCCTCTTGGCCTCGCCGCCCTACTCGGTCCCGACCGACCGCGAAAACGCACTGAACGCGCTGGCGATTGATAAGGCCGCCGATCTGCCGGTGATGCTCTACAACTATCCGCACCGCACCGGCACCATGATGGGCGAGGAGTTCCTGGACCGGGTCGGCCGTTCCCGCAATTTCTGCGGCATCAAGGAAAGCTCCGGCGATATCAACCGGGTGCACCTCTTGGCCCGCGACTACCCGCATATCCAGCTGGGCTGCGGCATGGATGACCAGGCGCTGGAGTTCTTTGCCTGGGGCGCGCCCTTCTGGGTCTGCGGCGGCTCTAACTTCCTGCCCAAGGAACACGTCGCGCTCTACAATGCCTGCGTGATCGAAGGCAACTTTGCCAAGGGCCGCCGCATCATGTCGGCAATGATGCCCTTGATGCGCGTGCTGGAACAGGGCGGCAAGTTCATCCAGACCATCAAGCACGGCGTCACCATGAACGGCATCGAGGCCGGCGCCATGCGCGCGCCGCTGAAGGGGCTGAACAAGGACGACAAACGCGCGCTGGAACAGGTCGTGCGGGTGCTGAAACAGAAAATCGCAGATATCGAGGCGGAGGGTTAAGGAATGACTTTGCTTACTCAGGACGAATACAAATCCATCGCCGCCAATCTGGACCTGCCCACGGCTGCGTTCATTGACGGCAAGTACTGCCCCGCGGCCTCTGGCAAAACCTTTGAAACCGTGAACCCGGCCACCGGCGAGAAGCTGGCGGATATCGCCGCCTGCGAGGCCGCGGATGTGGATGTTGCGGTTGAAAAGGCGCGCGAAGCCTTCGACGATGGCCGCTGGTCCCGCCTGCACCCGTCAGAGCGCAAGGACGTGATGATCCGGCTGTGCAAACTGATGACCCGCAACGCCCATGAACTGGCGGTGATGGAAAGCCTGGATTCCGGCAAGACCATCTATGACTGCGAAACCGTCGATGTGCCGGAGACCATCCACTGCATCAAATGGCACGCGGAAGCGATCGACAAGATCTATGACCAGGTGTCGCCCGCCTCCGACGATCACATCGCGATGGTGGTGCGTGAACCCATCGGCGTGGTTGGCCTGGTATTGCCGTGGAATTTCCCGCTGCTGATGCTGGCGTGGAAGATCGGCCCGGCGCTGGCCGCAGGCTGCTCTGTGGTGGTGAAACCCGCCGCGGAAACCACATTGACCGCGCTGCGTGTCGCGGAACTGGCGATGGAAGCGGGCCTGCCGCGAGGCGTGCTGAACATCGTGCCCGGCGGCGGTGCTGGTGTGGGAGAACCCATCGGCCGCCACATGGATATCGACATGGTTTCCTTCACCGGTTCCACTGTGACCGGCAAGCGCTTCCTCTCCTACTCAGCCGAGAGCAACGCCAAGGAAGTGGTGCTGGAGATGGGCGGCAAGAACCCCGCCATCGTGATGGACGACGCCGAGAACCTGGACCGGGTGGCATCGCACATCGTCAACGGTGCCTTCTGGAACATGGGCGAAAACTGCTCCGCCTCCTCCCGCCTGATCGTGCACAAGGACGTCAAGGCTGAACTGCTGGAACGCATCGCACATCACGCCAAGGCCTGGAACGTCGGCGACCCGCTGGACCCGGAAACCCGCATGGGCGCACTGGTGTCCCAGGCGCATTTCGACAAGGTCTGCAGCTACTTGGAACAGGCAGAAAACGTGGTGCTGGGCGGCAAGGCGCAGGGCGGCGCCTTTGTCGAGGCGACCGTGGTCGAGGTGCCGGGCAACGACGCGGTTCTGGCGCGCGAGGAGATCTTCGGCCCCGTCCTGTCGGTGATCGAGGTCAGCGGCTTTGACGAGGCGATCCGCATCGCCAATGACACCCAGTATGGCCTTTGCGCCTCGATCTTCACCGCCAACGCCAAACGCGCGATCCGTGGCGCCCGCGCCATCCGGGCAGGCACGGTGACCGTGAACAGCTTTGGCGAGGGCGATATCTCCACACCCTTCGGCGGCTACAAACAGTCCGGCTTTGGCGGCCGCGACAACTCCGTCCATGCCCACGACCAGTACACCCAGCTGAAAACCATCTGGATCGACCTTGCCGACGACGCAGACGAGGCCGTGGATTGACCGCCTACACCGCCAAACGCCTGCCCCGGCAGACCGGTGCGGCGGGATGGAATGCCATCCTGCCGCAGCAAGCCCCCCTGCCGGTGCTAGCACACGACCTGACCGCCGATGTCACCATCATCGGCGGCGGGTTTGCGGGCCTGTCCGCCGCCCGCCGCCTGCACCAGCTGGACCCGTCGCTGAAGGTGGTCTTGCTGGAGGCCGGCCGCTTTGCCGAGGGCTCCGCCGGGCGCAATTCCGGTTTCATGATCGACCTGCCGCATGACCTGGCCTCCGACAATTACGCTGGATCGGGGCTGGAGGCCGACAAGGCCGCGATTGCCTTCAACCGTAAGGCCATCGGGTTCGCCAAGGGCGTGGCGCAGGACTGCGCCCTGCCGCAGGAGATGTTCGACCCCGCAGGCAAGATCAACGCCGCCGCGACTAAGGCCGGCGACCAGCACAACCGCGATTTCGCCGCCCATCTGCAGCGGCTGGGCGAGCCGCATCAGCTGCTGAGCCAGCAGGACATGCAGGAGCGCACCGGCAGCCCGCACTACACCTCCGGCCTCTATGCGCCCGGAACGGTGATGATCCAGCCCGCCGCCTATATCCGCGCCCTGTCGGCCCATCTGGCGGGCCGGATCAGTGTCTTTGAAAACACTCCCGCCACCGGGTTTGAAAAACAGGCGGATGGCTGGCTTGTCAGCACCCCCAGGGGGCGCATCAGCACCGGCAAAATTATCCTCGCCAACAACGGCCACCTGGAAAGCTTCGGCTTCTACCAGCGCCGCCTGATGCACATCTGCCTTTACGCCTCGATGACCGAACGCCTGACTCCGGAGCAGGTCAAGCGGCTTGGCGGCACACCGCGCTGGTCAGTCACGCCTGCAGACCCGATGGGCACCTCCGTGCGGCGGATCTCAGGCTCCTATGGCGACCGGATCCTGGTCAGAACCTGCTCCAGCTTCCACCCCACCATCGAGACCAGCGAAATGCGCCTGCGCAACGCCGGCTGGGTGCAGGACCGCAAGTTCAAGGAACGCTTCCCGCATCTGGAAGGGGTCAAGATGGAACACCGCTGGGCCGGGATGCTCTGCCTCAGCCGCAACGGTTCTGCCGCATTCGGAGAGCTGGACCAGGGCATCTATTCCGCCTGCTGCCAGAACGGTCTTGGGATTGCCCGCGGCACGTTGCAAGGCATGGGCATTGCCGAACTGGTGCTGCAGGGCGGGTCACAGATCGCCAGCCATTTCCTGGCCCAGCCGATGCCGCCCAAACTGCCGCCGGAACCCTTTGCCTCGCTCGGCGCCAATACCTACCTGATGTGGAAGGAATGGCGGTCCGGCAAGGAATAAAGGGCAGAGGGGGCGCTGCCCCCGGCCTGCGGCCTCCCCCGGGGTATTTCGGACCAGAAAGAAGCGGCTGTCAGGGCAGGCTCAGCTTGGCCATCCGGCCGCCGTCCACGGTATAGACCTGGCCGGTTATGAAGCCCGCGTCCTCTGACGCGAGGAAGGCCGCCAGCGCCGCCACTTCTTCCGGCTTGCCGGTGCGGGCCACCGGGTGGATGCCGGCAATATCGCGGCGGAAAGCCTGTGGATCAGGCATCCCTTCGATGAGATCCATGTTGAGATCCGTGTCGATCCAGCCCGGCGCCACCGCGTTGCAGCGGATACCCTCAGGCCCGTGGTCCACCGCCACCGCACGGGTGAGCCCGTGCAGCCCCGCCTTGGAGGCGCAGTAGGCGGCGTGGCCGGGATTGCTGCCCAGCCCTTCAATCGATCCGGTATTGACGATGCAGCCCCTGGTCTTGCGCAAATGCGGCAGTGCCGCCTGGATCATCAGGAACGGCGCCGTCAGGTTCACCGTCAGGTTGCGCTGCCAGCCGGCGAGTGTCATCTCCTCGACGCGTGCCTCCTGCATCATGCCGGCATTGTTGACCAGCACATCCAGCCCCCCTGCCCTGCTGACCGCCTCGGCCACCACCTGCGCCGGGCTGTCCGGGTCGGTGAAATCCGCCGGGATTGCCTCAAACTCCGCATCCGGCCCGCGCTGCGCGGTGAACACCCGCGCGCCTTCGTCCCGCAGCCGCCGGGCAATTGCCAAACCGATGCCGCTGCGCCCGCCGGTGACCAGCGCTACCTTGCCCTGAAACCGCATCAAGACACCGGTTTCCCGCCGTTCACCTCCACCAGCGCGCCGCACATGTAGCGCGCCGCGTCCGAGGCCAGGAACATCACCACATCGGCGATATCCTCCGGCTCGGCAATCCGGCCCAGCGGCACCGTCTTGCCCAGCTCCGCAACGGCGCTGTCCGGATCAAAGCCGCGCTTGGCAAAACCGGTCCGCAGCATCGGCGTGTTCACCTCATTCGGGCAGACCGCATTGATGCGGATGCCCTGGTGGGCGTGATCCATCCCCATGCATTGCGTCAGCGAGGCAATCGCCGCCTTGGTCATGCAGTAGAGCGCGTGGTTCGGTCCCGGGTTTTTGCCCCCCCAGCAGGAGGAGGTATTGACGATGGCACCGCCGCCAGTTTGCGCCATGATCGGGATCGCTGCGCGGCAGATGCGGAACGGCGCCTCCACGTTCACGCCCATCGACAGGTCCCAGTCGGCGTCCGAGGTTTCGGTCACCGGGCCGCGGGTGATGACGCCGGCGTTGTTTATGACGATGTCCAGCCCGCCAAGCGCCTCTGCCGCCATCTGCGGCAGCCTGTCGGCGTAATCGGCATCCAGCAGATCGCCGGGCAGATGCGCCTCGGCCTCAATGCCGCTGGTATCGCGGTCGGCAACCGCCACGGTGGCGCCGGCGGCACGCAGGCGCTGAACGATGGAGGCGCCTATACCGCCCGCCGCGCCGGTGACCAGCGCACATTTTCCATGAAATTCCATTACGTTCCCTTTCCTGTCAAAAAAAAAAGCCCGCCCTATCGAAGGGCGGGCCAGTCGGGGAGGAAGCCTAGTAGCTTTGGTTCAGCTCATCCGCCGCGGGGATCTCCCGCTCGCGCCGGGCGATGTAATCCAGCAGTTCTTCGTTCTTTGCCTCGTCCAGCTTCGGCTCCTGATACTCCGCCAGCAACTTCTTGGCGCGAGTCAGGGCACGTTCGGTAATCTCGACGCTGCCCTCCGCCTGCCATTGCTCGATCGAGTTATTGTCGAACAGTTCCGGCATGAAGAACGCCTCCTGGAAGTTCTCCTGCGTATGCGGATGGCCCAGATAGTGGCCGCCGGGGCCGACATCCGGAACCGCGGCAATCGCCTGGTCGAAATCGTCCCATTTCGGGCCTTCCGCCATCCGGTAGGCCATCGCGCATTGCTCCGCATCGACGATGAATTTTGCAACCGAGCAGTGCATCCCGGCTTCGTTCCAGCCTGCCGAATGCCAGATATAGTTGGCGCCCGCATGTATCACCGCCGACAGGGTAGTGGCGGATTCATAACCCGCCTGCGCGTCAAACGTCTTGGCCCCGCCCAGCGTGTTGGAGGTCCGCCACGGCACATCGTAGTAGCGCGCCATCTGGCCGATCATGAAGTTCATCAGCGAAATCTCGGGCGTGCCCGCCATCGGGGCCCCGGATTTCATGCTGACGGTCGAGAGATAATGGCCGTAGATAGCCGGGGTGCCCGGGTTGCAGACCTGGGTATAAGCCAGCGCCGACAGCGCCTCTGCGTTCAGCTGCGCCACCGAGGCCGCGACAGAGGCCGGGGTGTTGGCGCCGCCCAGAACAAAGGGTGAGCACAGCACCGGCTGACGGCGGGCGCCAAAGGCGCGCATGGCGCCCAGCATGGTCTCATCCCAGACCAGCGGCGAGTTGCCGTTGCAGTTGCCGGTGGTGACCGGGTTGTTCATGATGAACTCTTCACCGAACAGGATGGCGCACATATCCATCACGTCCTCGGCGTTCTTGGGGCTGGTGGTCATGCCCATGAACGTCTTGTCGGAGTATTTCATCGACGAATAGGTGATGCGCAGATGGCGCTGGCTGATCGGATGGTCATACGGCTCCACGATGTGGTGCGCCGAGGAGTGCAGGGCCGGCATCATATGCGCCAGCTTATGGAACATCGCCAGGTCGTCCAGCATCGGGTTGCGGCGCACATCCTCCAGGTCGCGCAGGAACGGCGCGCCAGTCATCGGCACAAAGATCGAATGCTTGCCGCCCAGGCGCACGTTCTTTTTCGGATCCCGCGCGTGATAAGTGAAATCGCTGGGAATGGTCTTGATCAATTCCCGCACCAGGCCGCGGTCGAGGTAAACCAGTTCTCCCACGACCTTGGCCCCTGCCCTCTTCCAGTCCTCCAGCGCGATGGGGTCGCGGAACTGGACGCCCACATTCTCCAGAATGTCCATCGAGGCGTTGTCGATCTTTTCGACCTGGCCGCCGTCCATCACCTCGCACAGCGGGATGTTGCGGGTCAGCCCCGGCAGCATGTCGAACTTGGGCGCGGTGCGCAGGGCGCGGCGGGCGTTGCGGCCGCCGGAGCGGGCGCGGGTGGCAGTGGCTTGCTCAGTCATCGCAGGGGTCTCCTTTGACGGTGAGTTTCTCCAAATGAATCGGGTTTCACCTGCAGGATTGCGAAATCCGGTTGCAGAAACCGACACTCTGTCCGGCGGAACCGGCCTGGGGTCGGATCCGGTTTCTTCCGCTCAAGGCTCAGAATGTGCATTTAGAGCCTATACCGGCTGTTTTTCAGGGAATCTCTCTGACTTGTCGACTCGCCGGCCGCGCCGGTCTTGCGCATCATGCATACCCCAGCGAAAAATTATCCACAGGCCGTGAAAGCTCATTTGACCTTTGGCAATTTTCATAATTTCAATGAGTTACGGGAAATTCACCCGAAATGCACCGTGTATGGCGGAGAACCAAAACGCCCGGCTGCAACCTCTAACTGAAGGAATCTATTGCACAACTGCGTTCGCATTGCGTATAGAAACGATAAATAAAGCGCTGACGCAAAACAGCGTTACTATCGAGAGGGCAGCAGGTGGCAGTAGCACTCCACATCAATCAGCGTATCCGCGAGAACGCGGAGAACCTCAGTGCGGCCCTCAACAGCCACATGCTGGCAAGTTTTGCGCCGGATGCAAGGAAGGAATTGCGCCTGTTCAGCGCGGGAGAGGCAGCTGAGATGCTGGGCATCTCTCCCAGCTTCCTGCGCAAGCTGCATTTTGACGGCAAATTCCCCGAGGTGCACACCACGCCCGGCGGTCGCCGCCATTATTCTGCCGCCGACCTGATGGAGATGCGCAAGATCCTGGATGCCGCGGCCAAGACGCCGGGCACCTACCTGCGCGGGCGGCGTGAAGGCGACAAGGTGCAGGTGCTGTCGTTCCTGAACTTCAAGGGCGGCTCGGGCAAGACCACATCCTCCATTCACACCGCGCAGCGGCTGGCACTCAAGGGCTACCGGGTGCTGGCGGTGGACATCGACCCGCAGGCCTCGCTGACGACGCTTTTCGGCTACCAGCCGGAGGTCGATTTCCTCGAAACAGGGACGATTTATGACGCAATCCGCTATGAAGACCCCCTGCCCCTGCGCGACATCATCCAGGAAACCTATTTCGCCAATCTGGATCTGGCCCCCGGCGGGCTGATCCTGCAGGAGTTTGAGCACGAGACCCCGCAAGCGCTGATCAATAACGTGCAGCCCGCGTTCTTCTCGCGCATGGCCGCGGCGCTGCAGGAGGTCGAGAAGGATTACGACGTCATCATCTTCGACTGCCCGCCGCAGCTGGGGTATCTGACCATGTCGGCGCTTTGCGCCTCCACCGGTGTGATCATCACCGTGGTGCCGAATATGCTCGACATCGCCTCGATGTCGCAGTTCCTGCAGATGTCAGCCGAACTGCTGGATGTGGTTTCCAACGCCGGCGCCACGCTGGAGTTCGATTTCCTGCGCTTTCTCATCAACCGGTACGAGCCAAACGACGGCCCTCAGCAACAAGTGGTTGCATTCCTGCGGCAGCTGTTCGGCGAGGAAGTCATGGTTGCCCCAATGCTGAAATCCACCGCGATTTCCGATGCGGGCCTGACCCAGCAAACCGTCTATGAGGTCGAAAGGTCCATGTTTCACAGGTCAACCTACGACCGTGCGGTCGATTCACTGAATCAAGTTAACGATGAAATAGAATCGCTCCTTCAACAAGCATGGAGGCGTTGATGGCACGCAAAGGCATTCTCAGCACGGCACTCAGCAACCCCGCAGCATCCGCTCCGGGGCCGAAACCCAAGATGATGCCCCGCGGCGCGGTCGGGGCGCTGCAATCCTCGCTCAGCAAGCTGCAGGAAAGCGCGGTGCAGGAGATCGACGCCGCGCTGATCGACGACGCGGGCTACGAGGACCGGCTGGGCCTGGACGGCGCCGCGCTTAACCAGCTGAAGGAGAGCCTGCGGACCTATGGCCAGCAGGTGCCGGTGCTGCTGCGTCCGCACCCCAAGGCGCCGGGGCGGTTCGAGATCGTCTATGGCCGCCGCCGCCTGATGGCACTGCGCGAACTTGGCATGGCCGTAAAGGCGATGGTGCGCCAACTGGACGACCACGCGCTGGTGATGGCGCAGGGGCAGGAAAACACCTCGCGCCTGGACCTCAGCTTCATCGAGAAGGCATCTTTTGCGGCGCAGCTGCAGGACGGCGGCTATGACCGGCCGACAATTGCCGCGGCGCTGTCGATCGACCTGCCAATGGTGTCGCGGATGCTGAAGGTCGGCACCGCGTTTGAGCTGCCGTTCTTGCGGGCCATCGGCTCTGCCCCCGGCATCGGCCGCGACCGCTGGATGCAGATGGTCAAGCTGTTTGACGATCCCGCAGCGCGGGCCCGGGCAATCACCCGGACAAACCGGCCCGATTTCACCACTTTTGACTCCGACGGGCGGTTCGAGGCGGTTCTGACCCATGCCCAAGGCGTGAGCCAGGAGGTGAAAGCCCCCCCTGCCCCGCCGAAATCCCGCGCCCTGCGAGGCAGCAACGGCGCTGAGGTCGCAGGCATCAAGACAACCGCCAAGGGCATCACCCTGACGATCTCCGGCAAGCACGCGCCCGGCTTTGACGCCTGGTTCGACGAAAACGCGGAAGAGATCATGGCAGAGCTTCACGGCCGCTGGCAGCAAGACCAGCCCGAGCAGCCGGAAGACTGAGCAAGAGCAGAGAAAACAGGACAGGAGGCACGTAAACAGGCAAAAGAAAAGCCCCCCAGGACATTACATCCCAGAAGGCCGTTCTCAGATTTAGCACCTTTGGAATAGCCTCTCAGACTCCTTAGTGTCAACTCCATGCGCTGCATGGGGGCGGGAATTCTTTGTCTTTCGTGAAAATAATCATGGAACAGGCGTCCCAAATCGCATTTGGGCGGCAGGATCCGTGTGGCCAGCTGGCGGGTACCCACGACAAGTGGGACCTTCTGGCTGCGCTGACGCACGCCGCCGCGGAATTTGAACTGAGCCACCGCACCCTTGGCGTCCTGAAGGCGCTGCTGACGTTCTTTCCGGAGCGCGCCTTGCCTGCGGCGCCCGACAGCGCCATCGTGTTCCCGTCGAACCGCAAGCTGATGGAGCGCTTGAACGGGATGCCCGAAAGCACCCTGCGCCGCCACCTGGCCGCCCTCACCCGGATCGGCATTGTCAGCCGGAAGAACAGCCCCAACCGTAAGCGGTATGCGCGCCGCAGCGGCGAAGACATGGCCCTTGCCTTTGGCTTCGATCTCTCCCCCCTAGCCCGCCACGCAAGCCAGATCTTTGACGCCGCGCTAGACGCCAAGGCCCGTGCCGAGCGCCTGGCAGTGCTGCGCGACCGGGTTGCCGTGCTGCGGCAAGAACTGCTGGAGCTGGCGGAGGGCGGTGCTGACGTGCTGCTGGAAGCCGCCCGCAAACTGCTGCGCCGCAAACCATGCGCCACCGAATTGACCGCAATGGCCAACGCCCTGCAGGATGAAATTGCCAGCCGGACACCCGAAGAGCCTGCCCAGGAAACCAAACTTCCTGCACGCCAAATGAGCGGCCCTGACAGCCAAAATGAGCGGCACATACAGGATTCAGTAAAAAAAGATTCTGACTCTGAACAGACGGCCACGGAAGTGCCCAGCCCTCAGCCACAGCATTCTGTAGCAACTGGTGGACCGGCAAAGAAAGACACTGATCTGGCAGCGGTTCTGCGTGCCTGCCCAGAGGTTCAGACCTACTACCCCGGTGCATTGCGCAGCTGGCAGGATGCCGACCGCATTGCAGAAACCCTGTCGCCCATGATGGGGATCGAGATGCCGGTCCTAAGCGACGCACGCGCTGCCATGGGCCGCAAGGACGCGGCAACGGCAGTGATGTGCATGCTGGAGAAACTAAGCACCATCCGCAGCCCCGGCGCCTACCTCAGACGCTTGGCGCAGAAGGCGCGGGCGGGCCAGTTTTCCACAGCGCCGATGCTGAACGCACTGCTGCAGGCGGGGAACCGGGCGGAGATTGCCAGCTGACAATTTTCACAAGCTGCCGGTCTTCAGTGACTGGTTTGACGCGGTGAACACTGGATTTCGGCTTCTCCAGTACAGGAGCCAGAAGTGAATTGTCAGCTGACAACTTTTGGGAATACCGCGAAGCCCGCCCTGCGCGTGAAGCCGGTTTCCACCGGGGAACGGATGTGGACCGGCGCAGAGTTTGAGGTTGAAAATCACCGGCGGCGCCTCCCGGCACCGGCTACTTTTGACTGAAATTGTCAGCTGACAATTTTCTTCTTTTGCTTGGCGCTCCGGCTGCAGTGGACCATTGCTTTCCGCGCCGGGCCGCGGTCACAGTGGCGGGGATATTCCCAGCCAGAAGGCAAGGCCTGCATGCTCTCTATCCTGAAGAACCGAACCTACCGGCACCTGTTCCTCGCCCAGATCGTGGCGCTCAGCGGCACCGGACTTGCGACCGTGGCGCTTGGCCTTCTGGCCTATGATCTGGCCGGGGAGCGCGCGGGTGTGGTGCTGGGCACAGCATTGACGATCAAGATGGTGGCCTATGTCACCGTGGCCCCGGTTGCCGCCGCCTGGGCTGAACAGGTGGACCGGCGCCGGATGCTGATCGCGCTCGACATGGTGCGGATGGCGGTTGCGGTTTGCCTGCCGTTTGTCACGGAGGTCTGGCAGGTCTATCTGCTGATCTTTGCGCTGCAGTCCGCATCGGCCGGGTTCACGCCCGCCTTCCAGGCCTCGATCCCCGATGTGCTGACTGAGGAGAAGGACTATACCCAGGCGCTGTCGCTGTCGCGGATGGCGTATGAGCTGGAAAGCCTCATCAGCCCGATGCTGGCGGCGGCGCTGCTGGTTTTAGTCAGTTCCTCGACGCTGTTCTGGGGCACCGCGGCTGGGTTTGCGGCCTCGGCCTTGCTGCTCGTTTCAATCATTCTGCCGTCGCCAGCGCCCAAGGCGCCGCGGCCCATTTGGCAGCGCACCACCCGCGGCATTCGCAACTATCTGCGCACACCGCGTCTGCGCGGGCTGCTGGCAATGAACTGGGTGGTCTCGGCAATGGCCGCGATGGTGCTGGTCAATACAGTGGTGCTGGTGCGCGCCGGGCTGGGGCAGGGGGAAAGCGCGGTGGCGCTGGCCTTGGCCTGTTTCGGCGGCGGCTCGATGCTGTCGGCGATGCTGCTGCCGCGGCTGCTGGAGCGTGCTCCTGACCGCAGCGTGATGCTGGCGGGCGGCGTGCTGGGGACTGCCGCATTGGGGCTGCTGGCGCTGGCAGCACTGGCACTGCCGCTGAACTTTGCACGGCTGGCAATTGCCTGGTTCGTGATCGGCCTTGGCTATTCCGCCGTGATGACGCCTTCAGGGCGGCTGCTGGCACGTTCTGCCCATGCAGCGGACCGGCCTGCGATCTTTGCCGCACAGTTCACCCTGTCGCATGCCTGCTGGCTGGTCTTCTATCCGCTGTCGGCCTGGCTGATGGCGGCCTGGGGGTCAGGGGCCGCAATGCTGGTGCTGGCGCTGCTGGCCGCCGCAGGGCTGTTCGCCGCGCAGCGCCTTTGGCCTGCGGACAGCGCAGCACCGGTTGCGCATGAGCACCCGGACCTGCCGCCTGACCATCCGCATCTGCAGGGCGGCCACCCGCATGCGCATCCGATCATCATCGACGATCTGCACCCGCGGATACCGCAGAAAGAGGGTCTCTAGCATCGCCGGGCCAAGTCGCAGCCTATTCATTTTATGACTAGACATAATCGCCTAAATGAGTAGCTTATTGCCAAACCGGCAACCAAGCGACTCGGGGAGATTTGCGTGACTGGCAACTATGTTCTGACAGGCGCCAAGCTGGCCACGATGGCCGGCTCAGATGCGCTTTACGGGCTGATTGAGGACGGGGCCGTTGCGGTTTCGGACGGGAAAATCGTCTGGGCCGGGCCGCGGCAGGAATTGTCAGCTGACAATTTTCCCTGGAAGCATGTCGATCTGGACGGACGGGTGGTAACGCCGGGCCTGATCGATTGCCACACCCATATTGTTTTCGGCGGCAACCGCGCGATGGAGTTTGAGATGCGCCTGAATGGGGCGTCTTATGAGGAAGTCGCAAGGGCAGGGGGCGGCATCGTCTCCACCGTGTCCGCCACCCGCGAGGCATCGCTTGAACAGCTGGTGCAGGATGCGCTGCCCCGCCTGGATGCGCTGATCGCCGAGGGCGCAACGGTTGTGGAAGTGAAATCCGGCTACGGGCTGGACCTGAAGACCGAACTGAACATGCTGCGCGCCGCCCGCCGTCTGGGTGAACTGCGCCCGGTGACGGTGAAAACCACCTTCCTTGGCGCCCATGCCCCGCCCGGCGAATACAAAGGCCGGGACGACGACTACATCGACGAGATCTGCATCCCCGCCCTGCGCGCCGCCCATGCGGAGGGGCTGGTGGATGCGGTCGACGGCTTCTGCGAGAACATCGCCTTTGCCCCGGCGCAGATCGAACGGGTGTTCAAGGTGGCGCGGGAGCTGGGTCTGCCGGTGAAACTGCACGCCGAGCAGCTGAGCCATCAGGGCGGCACCGCATTGGCGGCGCAGTACGGTGCATTGTCAGTTGATCACGTGGAATACGCCACCGAAGACGACGCCAGGGCGATGGCCGCGGCGGGTTCTGTTGCGGTGATCCTGCCGGGTGCGTTCTACACCATCCGAGAAACCCAAGCGCCGCCGATTGAGCACTTCCGCGCCCACGGCGTGCCGATGGCGCTGGCGACCGATTGCAACCCCGGCTCCTCACCGCTGACCTCCTTGCTGCTGACCATGAACATGGGCTGCACCCTGTTCCGCATGACGCCGGAGGAGGCGCTGGCAGGCGTCACCTGCAACGCAGCGCGCGCGCTGGGACTGGCGGACCGCGGCCAGATCGCCGCCGGCATGCGCGCCGACCTGGCGGTCTGGGACGTGGAGACGCCCGGCGAGCTCGCCTACCGCATCGGCTTCAACCCGCTTTACACCCGTATCTATGAGGGAAAACGATGATCGAGATGATCCCCGGCACCGTGACGCTGTCCACGCTGGAAGATATCTACCGCAACCTGACCCCGGCCAAGCTGGATGCCTCGGCGCGTGAGCCGGTGGAGGCCGCCGCGCAGATGGTGGCGGATGCTGCTGCCGGAGAAGAAGCGGTTTATGGCATCAACACCGGCTTCGGCAAATTGGCCTCGACCAAGATCGCACCGGCTGACACTGCCACCCTGCAGCGCAACCTGATCCTCAGCCATTGCTGCGGGGTAGGGGAGGCGCTGCCGGAGGACAAGACCCGGCTGATGATGACGCTGAAACTCTTGTCGATGGGCCGCGGCGCGTCGGGCGTGCGCTGGCTGGTGATTGAGCAGATCGAACAGATGCTGGCGCGCGGTGTGGTACCGGTGATCCCGTCGCAAGGCTCCGTTGGTGCATCGGGCGACCTGGCGCCGCTGGCGCATATGGCAGCGGCGATGATCGGGGCAGGGGAGGCCACCTTTGAAGGCACCCGCATGTCCAGCGCGGAAGCGCTGAAAAAGGCCGGATTAGAGCCGATTGTGCTCGGTCCAAAGGAAGGCCTGGGGCTGATCAACGGCACCCAGTTCTCGACCGCTTGCGCGCTGGCCGGCTTGTTTGACGCCTGGCGCATGGCTGAAGCCTCGATGGTGATTGCCTCGCTTACCACAGACGCGATCATGGGCTCCACCGCGCCGCTGGTTGCCGGCATCCATAGCTTGCGCGGCCATGCCGGGCAGATCGATGTGGCGCGGGAAATGCGCGGCATCATGGACGGATCGGAAATCCGCGAAAGCCACCGCGAGGGCGACACCCGGGTGCAGGATCCCTATTGCATCCGCTGCCAGCCGCAGGTGGTGGGCGCGGCGCTGGACGTGCTGCGGATGGCCGCCAAGACGCTGGAGATCGAAGCCAACGCCGTCACCGACAACCCGCTGGTGCTGGTGAACGAAGGCCGGATCGTCTCGGGCGGCAACTTCCATGCGGAATATGTGGGCTTTGCCGCCGATCAGATCGCGCTGGCGGTGGCCGAGGTTGGCGCCATCGCGCAGCGCCGGGTGGCGCTGATGGTGGACCCGACGCTGAGCCACGACCTGCCGCCGTTCCTGACGCCTGATCCGGGCCTCAACTCTGGTTTTATGATTGCCGAAGTCACCACCGCCGCGCTGATGAGCGAGAACAAGCATCTGGCCAACCCCTGCGTGACCGACTCGACCCCGACCTCGGCCAACCAGGAGGACCACGTCTCGATGGCCGCCCACGGCGCCCTGCGGCTTGCCAGGATGAACGCCAATCTGTCGGTGATCCTCGGCGTTGAAATGCTCTGTGCCGCACAAGGGGTGGAGGCGCGTGCGCCGCTGCAAACCTCGGCCCGGCTGCAGGACGTGCTGGCAATGCTGCGCTCTGACATCCCCGCTCTGGCAGAAGACCGCTATCTGGCGCCCGACATTGAAGCTGCCAGCGCCATGGTCCGCGCGGGCCGGGTTGCGGATGCCGCTGGCGTGAAGGTGGCGGCATGATCGAAGTGACCCAAGGCACCTCGCCGCTGGTGCTGGGGCTGCCCCACACCGGCACCGATGTTCCGCCGGAAATCTGGGACAGCCTGAACGAGACCGGCCGGGCGCTGGCCGATACCGACTGGCACATTCACGACCTTTACACGGGGCTGGTGGAGGACATCACGACCGTCCGCACGCCGATCCACCGCTATGTGATCGACGTGAACCGCGACCCCGCAGGTATCAGTCTCTATCCAGGGCAAAACACCACCACTCTGGTGCCGCTGACGGATTTCGACGGACTGCCGATCTGGCAGGAGGGCAAGGAGCCGGACGAGGCGGAGATCACCCGCCGCCGCGACGCCTATCATGCGCCCTATCACGCGGCGCTGATGGCGGAGCTGGAGCGGGTGAAGGCGATTCACGGCTTTGCCATCCTCTACGACTGCCACTCGATCCGCGGCGACATTCCGTTCCTGTTCGAAGGCCGCCTGCCGGATTTCAACGTGGGCACCAACATGGGCGAAACCTGCGACGCGTCGATCGAGGCGCTGACCGTGGCCCATTGCGAGGCGGCGGAGGGCTATACCTCCACCCTCAACGGGCGTTTCAAGGGCGGCTGGACCACCCGTCACTACGGGCGGCCCGCGGACGGGCTGCACGCGATCCAGATGGAACTGGCGCAGGCGACCTACTGCCAGGAAAGCCCCCCCTGGACCTATCTGCCGGAGCGCGCGGAACAGCTGCGCGCCCATCTCACCCACATTCTGACTGATCTCAAAAACTGGAGGCCCTCGGCATGAGCGATCCCCGCAAGAACACCCGCGACATCTTTCCGCCCACCGGCCCGGAAATCACTGCCAAGCATTGGGTCACCGAGGCGCCGATGCGGATGATGATGAACAACCTGCATCCCGACGTCGCCGAAAACCCGCATGAGCTGGTGGTCTATGGTGGAATCGGCCGCGCGGCGCGCACCTGGAAGGATTTCGACCTGATCGTCGAGACCCTGAAGAACCTGGAAGAAGATCAGACCCTGATGGTGCAGTCCGGCAAGCCGGTCGGCGTGTTCCAGACCCACAAGGACGCGCCGCGGGTGCTGATCGCCAACTCCAACCTGGTGCCGCATTGGGCCAACTGGGACCACTTCAACGAGCTCGATAAAAAGGGCCTGATGATGTACGGCCAGATGACGGCCGGCTCCTGGATTTATATCGGCACGCAGGGCATCGTGCAGGGCACCTACGAGACCTTTGCCGAGGCGGGCCGCCAGCATTACGGCGGCGACCTCAAGGGCAAGTGGATCCTGACCGGCGGCCTGGGCGGCATGGGCGGCGCGCAGCCGCTGGCCGCTGTATTCGCCGGTGCCTGCTGCCTGGCGGTGGAGTGCAACCCGGACAGCATCGACTTCCGCCTGCGTACAAAATACCTGGACGAGAAGGCCGAGACCCTGGACGAGGCGCTGGAGATGATCGAGCGCTGGACCGCCGCAGGCGAGGCGAAATCCGTGGGCCTCTTGGGCAACGCGGCAGAGATCTTCCCGGAGCTGGTGAAGCGCGCCGAAGCAGGCGGCATCCGCCCCGATATCGTGACCGACCAGACCTCCGCCCACGACCCGGTCAACGGCTACCTGCCGCTGGGCTGGACCATGGGCGAATGGAAAGAGCGCCGGGAAACGGACAAGAAAGCGGTGGAAAAGGCCGCCCGCGCCTCGATGAAGGTACAGGTCAAGGCGATGTGCGATTTCCACGCGATGGGCGTGCCCACGGTGGATTACGGCAACAACATCCGCCAGATGGCGCTGGAGGAGGGGCTGGAGAACGCCTTTGACTTCCCCGGCTTTGTGCCCGCCTATATCCGCCCGCTGTTCTGCAAGGGCATCGGCCCGTTCCGCTGGTGCGCGCTGTCGGGCGACCCGGAGGATATCCGCAAGACCGACGCCAAGATGAAGGAGCTGTTCCCGGAGAATGAAGGCCTGCACCGCTGGCTGGGCATGGCGCAGGAACGCATCGCCTTCCAGGGCCTGCCCGCGCGGATCTGCTGGATCGGCCTGGGTGATCGCCACAAGGCCGGCCTCGCGTTCAACGAGATGGTCCGCAATGGCGAATTGTCAGCGCCGGTGGTGATTGGCCGCGACCATCTGGACTCGGGCTCTGTCGCGTCTCCGAACCGTGAGACCGAGGCGATGATGGATGGCTCCGACGCGGTCTCCGACTGGCCGCTGCTGAACGCGCTGCTGAACACCGCCTCTGGCGCCACATGGGTGTCGCTGCACCACGGCGGCGGCGTTGGCATGGGCTTCTCGCAGCATTCCGGCGTGGTGATCTGCTGCGACGGCACCGAGGACGCCGACCGCCGTATCGGACGGGTGCTGTGGAACGACCCGGCCACTGGCGTCATGCGCCACGCGGATGCGGGGTACGACATCGCCAAGGATTGCGCGCGCGAGCACGGGCTGAACCTGCCCGGCATTCTGGGCTGACGTCCGAGCGAGAGAAAGGCAGAAATCCGGCGCGGATTTCTGCCATGAAAAATCGATTTTTCATGGCCGTTTCCCTCGCAGGGAAACGGCTATTTTTCGTTCAGCAGCCGTTCGGCGGTGTTTTTGGCGTCGCTCAGGTGCCGTTCGATGGCGGCTTGCGCAGCCTTTGCATCCCCCGACACAATCGCCTCGCAAATGTCCTGCATATGGGCGGGGCCGGGCTTCTGGCGCTCCGCGGTCGACAGCGTCACCGCCCGCAGCCGGCTGATGCGGCCGTTCAGACGCTGGGCGATTTCCCAGGCGACGTTGTGGCCTGCGCCGTCAAAGATGATCCGGTAGAACTCTGTCGTGGCGCGCAGCATCGGGGTGGGCACGCCTGCGCCCACGGCCTCTTGCAGGCTCTGCAGTGCCGCCTTCAGCTGCTCTGCCAGCTGCGGCGTGATGTTGCGGGCGCATTCGGTGGCGGCGGCGGTCTCCAGCATCTGGCGGATGTCGTAGATCTGCCGCGCGTCGGCCCATGTGAGCTGCGCCACAATCGGGCCCTTGCCGGGCAGGATCTCCACCAGTCCCTCTGCCTCCAGATAGCGGATGGTTTCCCGCACCACGGTGCGGCTGACGCCAAGCTGGTCGCACAGGGGCCGCTCCACCAGCCGTTCGCCGGGGGTGAACTGGCCGGAGATGATCGCCTCGCGCATCCGTTCCTGCACGATGTCGCGCAGGGTCTGCGGCTGGTGGTCGATTTTGCTCATGATGGGGCTGGTCATAGTTCTTCCGATAACAACGGGGGCAGGGCGGAACAAGTCTGCATTGACATACTGTATGATGGTATACCATATTACGGCAACTGGAATCAGACAAGAAAGACCCGCCCATGCCCGCCGAAATCCGCAAGACGCTGCTGCATGTCGAAGAAACCCTGATCGAGGGCGGCAAGGCAGCGGAAACCCCGCTCAAGATGATTGCCGCGGTGGCAGTGATCAAAAACCCCTGGGCAGGGCAGGGATTTGTCGAGGACCTGCGCCCGGCGATCCACGACTGCGCGCCAGGGCTGGGCGAGAAGCTGACCGCGATGATCCTGGAAGCGGCCGGCGGCGGCGACAAGGTGGAGGGCTACGGCAAATCCGCCATCGTCGGTGTGAATGGCGAGGTCGAGCATGCCTCTGCCCTGATCCACACGCTGCGGTTCGGCAATCACTTCCGCGAGGCGGTGGGGGCGAAATCCTATCTGGCCTTCACCAACACCCGCGGGCCGGCCAATGCTTCACTGCAGATCCCGCTGATGGACAAGAACGACGGCGGGCGCCGCAGCCATTACCTGACAATCCAGCTGTCGGTTGCGGACGCGCCGGGCCCGGATGAGATCGTGATCGCGCTGGGTGCTTCGATAGGCGGCCGTCCGCATCACCGCATCGGCGACCGCTATCAGGACCTGAAGGAACTGGGCCATGACGTCGACAATCCTGCCGCTGTCTGAGCCTTACGGGGCCGTCTCCTGCCATAGGGCAGGGGAGGGGTCTCCGCTGGTGCTGATCCACGGGGTCGGCATGCAATCGGCGGCCTGGGGGCCGCAGATTGAGGCTTTTGCGCAGACCCATGAGGTCATCGCGCTGGACATGCCCGGCCATGGCGGCAGCGCGCCGCTGCCGGAGGGCACCGAACTGCCGGATTATGTGGCCTGGCTGCACGCGGTTTTGCAGGCGCTGGATCTGGGGCCGGTTTCCTTGGCTGGCCACTCCATGGGCGCGCTGATTGCCGGCGGCTATGCTGTCAGCCATCCGGAGAACGCGGCCCGCGTGGCGCTGCTGAACGGGGTGTTCCGCCGTTCCTCAGACGCACGGGCTGCGGTTGAGGCGCGCGCGGCTGAAATCCGCGCGGGCAGCTTTGATCTGGAGACACCGCTGGCGCGCTGGTTCGGGCAGAGTGAGACCGACCAGGCGGCACGGGCGCAGGTCGGGGAATGGCTGTCGGCTGTGAACCTGGCGGGCTACGCAGCCGCCTATACCGCCTTTGCCCGCGGTGACAGCACCTATGCGGACGGCTTTGCGGGCATCCCTTGCCCGCTGCTGGCGCTGACCGGCGATGGCGATCCGAACTCGACACCCGCGATGGCGCAAGCCATGGCGGATGCCGCGCCGCAGGGCAGGGCGGTTGTCATCGAAGGCCACCGGCATATGGTCAACTTGACTGCACCCGCAGCGGTCAATGCCGCCTTGCAGGGCTGGCTGGATACGGAAGGAGCAACGTCATGAGCGAGATCGACCCGCGCGCCTTGCGCAATGCATTCGGCACTTTCATGACCGGCGTTACCGTGGTGACAACCCATGATGCGGACGGAAACCCCATCGGTTTTACCGCCAATTCCTTTACCTCCGTGTCGCTGGACCCGCCGCTGGTGCTGGTGTGCATTGCCAACTCCTCCAGCAACTACGCCGCGTTCGAGCAGGCGGGCGGGTTTGCCGTCAATGTGCTGGCGGAGGACCAGAAGGACGTCTCGAACACCTTCGCACGGCCTGTCGAGGACCGTTTTGCCGCCGTCAGCTGGCAAAGGGGACCGCAAGGCAGCCCGGTGTTCGAGGGTGTCTCCGCCTGGTTCGACTGCACCATGCACAACCGGGTTGAGGCGGGCGACCACCTGATCCTGATCGGACGGGTCGAGGCGTTTGAGACCTCGCCTGCGCCGGGGCTGGGATACGCCCGCGGCGCCTATGTGACAGCGGCGGCGGAGGCCGAAGCCCTGACACAAGGAGCCAAGCTGATCGTCTCGGCATTGATCGAGCATGAGGGCAAAGTGCTGCTCATGGGCAACGATCAGGGCAAGCTGACGCTGCCGGAAATCCGGGTCGGCAAGGAGGGTGCCTCTGCCGCCCTGGCCAAGCTGATCGCGGACACCGGCGTCGAGGCGGAGCCGGGGTTCATCTATTCCGTTTACGAAGACAAAGCGCGCGAACATCAGCACATCTCGTTTCTGTGCCAATCGGCCGGCGGCACACCGGCCAAGGGGGTTTTCACACCGCTGACCCAATCCACGCTGATGGACATTGCCGACGCGGCGATGTGCACCATGCTGGAGCGGTTCGCGAGTGAATCCCGGATGGGCAATTTCGGGGTGTATTATGGCAATCAGACCACCGGGCAGGTCCGCCCCGTGGCGACAGGGAGCAAGGGCGCATGAAATTTTCCCTCTTTGCGCATATGGAGCGGATTTCCGCGGCAGACGACCAGAAGCGGCTTTATGACGAGTTCATCCAGCTGTGCAAAATCGCCGATGACGGCGGTATGCATGCGGTTTGGACCGGCGAGCATCACGGGATGAACTTCACCATCTCGCCGAACCCGTTTCTGAACCTCATCGACGTGGCGCGGCACACCAAGAACGTGCGGCTGGGCACCGGCACGGTGATTGCGCCGTTCTGGCATCCGATCCGGCTGGCGGGTGAGGCGGCGATGACCGACATCATCACCGAGGGCCGCCTGGACCTGGGCATCGCCCGCGGGGCCTATTCGTTTGAATACGAACGCATGATGCCCGGCATGGACGCCTGGGAGGCGGGCCAGCGGATGCGGGAGCTGATCCCGGCAGTGCAGGGGTTGTGGCAGGGTGACTATGCGCAGGAGGGGGAGTTCCACTCCTTCCCGAAAACCACCTCCTCGCCCAAGCCGCTGCAGCAGGACGGGCCGCCGATCTGGGTCGCGGCGCGCGATCCCAACAGTCATGAATTCGCGGTGAAGAATGGTTGCAATGTGCAGGTGACGCCGCTGTGGAAGGGTGATGAGGAAATCACCGACCTGATGGGCAAGTTCAACGATGCCTGTGCGAAACACAGCGACGTGCCGCGGCCCAAGATCATGCTGCTGCAGCACACCTATGTCGCGGACAGCGCCGAGGATGTGAAACGCGGGGCGGAGGAGCTGAACCGTTTCTACTGCTACTTCGGGGCCTGGTTCATGAACAAGCGGGACGTCAGCCAGGGCCTGATTGATCCGCTTTCAGATGAGGAAATCGCCGCGCATCCGTTCTACAGCCCCGAAGCGATGGAGCGCGATCTGGTGATTGGCGAACCGGCGGCGGTGATCGAGCGGCTGAAAAAGTATGAGGCGCTGGGATATGATGAATACTCGTTCTGGATCGACAGCAGCATGAGTTTCGAGCGCAAGAAAGCCTCGCTTGAGCGGTTCATCACCGAAGTCATGCCCGCGTTTCAGTAAGGGAACCTGAGAATGCAGACCTTCCAGCAGTACATCGGCGGTGCGTTCGAGGACGCGAGCGGGACCTTCGAGAGCCTCGATCCGGCTACCGGCAAAGCCTGGGCGCAGATGCCGGCCGCTTCGGCGGCGGATGTGGACAGGGCGGTGCGGGCTGCGGAGGCTGCGTTCTTCTCCCCTGAATGGGGTGGGATGACGGCCACCCAGCGCGGCAAGCTGCTGATGCGGCTGGCTGATCTGGTGGCCGAGAACGCGCCAAAGCTGGCAGAGCTGGAAACCCGCGATACCGGCAAGATCATCCGCGAGACCTCAGCCCAGATTGCCTATGTGGCGGAATACTACCGCTATTACGCAGGCCTGGCGGACAAGATTGAGGGCGCGCATCTGCCGATCGACAAGCCGGACATGGAGGTCTGGCTGCGGCGCGAGCCGGTGGGTGTGGTGGCGGCCATCGTGCCGTGGAATTCGCAGCTGTTCCTGTCCGCTGTGAAGATCGGCCCGGCGCTGGCGGCGGGCTGCACCGTGGTCTTGAAGGCCTCCGAGGAAGGCCCGGCGCCGATGCTGGAATTTGCCCGCATCTTTGATCAGGCGGGCTTTCCGCCCGGCGTGCTGAACGTGATCACCGGCGGGCCGGAGGCGGGGGCGGCGCTGACCAGCCACGCATCGGTCGCGCATGTGGCCTTCACCGGCGGGCCGGAGACCGCGCGCCATATCGTGCGCAATTCGGCGGAAAACCTCGCCTCCACCTCGCTGGAGCTGGGCGGCAAGTCGCCCTTCATCGTGTTTGACGATGCCGATCTGGAAAGCGCAGTGAATGCGCAGGTTTCCGGCATCTTCGCCGCCACCGGGCAAAGCTGCGTCGCGGGATCCCGGCTGGTGATCCAGAAGGGGATCAAGGACGCCTTCCTTGCGCGGCTGAAGGAGAAAGCCGAGGCAGTGGTGATCGGCGCGCCGGATGACATGGCAACCGAGGTCGGGCCGCTCTGCACCCTGAAACAGCGCGACCATGCGGTGCGGCTGATCGAAGCCTCAGTTGCTGCCGGTGCCAAGCTGGTCACCGGTGGCACCGTGCCGGAAGGGCAGGGGTTCTATTTCCCGCCCACGGTGCTGGATTGCTCCGCCGCGCCGGAGGCACCCTGCCTGTCGAACGAATTCTTCGGCCCGGTGCTGTCGGTGGTGGAGTTTGAGACCGAGGCAGAGGCGATGGAGATTGCCAACAACACCGCATTTGGCCTGGCCTCGGGTGTGTTCACCCAGAACCTCACCCGGGCGCACCGGATGATCCGGGGCATCCGGGCGGGCATCGTCTGGGTCAACACCTACCGCGCGGTCAGCCCGATTGCGCCCTTTGGGGGCCATGGGCTGTCGGGCCACGGGCGCGAGGGCGGGCTGCAGGCGGCCTTGGATTACACCAAGGTGAAGGCCGTCTGGCTTCGCACCAGCGATGATCCAATCCCCGATCCCTTTGTGATGCGCTGATCTGAGGCGCTCAGGAACGAGGGGGCTGCCTGCCCCCTCGCGCCCCCCCGGGGATATTTTCAGCCAGGAGAAGAGGAGATCCGCGCCGTGCGGCAGCGGAATCTCTGGACGCGGGCGCGGATCGGGGCACACTTAATCACCACTGCAGCCGCTTTGGATGCAGGTTGAGGAGGTGTGTGATGAGTGACGCAATTTACAAGACGGTGGATGTGGTGGGCAGCTCGCAATCCAGCATTGAGGATGCCATCAGCGGCGCGATTGCCCGCGCGTCCAAGACCATTGACCATATCAACTGGTTCGAGGTCGGGGAGATCCGCGGCCATGTCGAGGACGGCAAGGTGGCCCATTACCAGGTGGGGCTGAAGATCGGCTTCCGGCTGGACTGATCCGGCAGAGACGGGCGCAAGTGGCGCAAGTGGCGCAGCGGCGCGGATGCGCTATCTGTTGGCGCAGACCCGGATGGGGAGCGTTTCCAGATGCAGATCAGCCCCCGCAGCGTGATTGTGCTGGGCGGCACGGGGTTTCTCGGCCGCCGGGTGGTTCGGCGTCTTCAGCAGCAGGGATGCCGCGTCAGCGCAGGCACCCGCACCCCTGGCGCACCAGCGCCGGAGGAATGGGAGACCGGGGTGCAGCAGGTGCAGGTCGATCTTGCGCAGCAGGGTGTCATGGCCCGCGCCCTCAGCGGCGCCGGCTGGGTGGTCAACTGCATCGGCTTTTACACGGAGACACGGCAGCAGAGTTTTCAGGACGTGCACCTGGCAGGCGCCCGCAGGGTTGCCCGGCTGGTGCAGGAGACACCTGGCCAGCGGCTGATCCACGTCTCCGGGATCGGTGCCAGCCTGCATTCGCCCTCAGCCTATGTGCGGGCCAGGGCAGAAGGCGAGGTGGCGGTGCGAAATGCCTGCCCCGATGCGGTGATCCTGCGGCCCAGCGTTATGTTCTGCCAGGGCGGCGTGTTCTTTGGTGATCTGCAAAAGATCGCAGCCCGCCTGCCGGTGATCCCGCTGTTCGGCCGCGGCCGGACCCGGCTGCAGCCGGTTTGGGTGGAGGATGTGGCCGAAGCGGTGGCCTGTGTGCTGGAAGGGCCGCGCGCGCAGCGGAAAGTCTATGAACTGGGCGGGCCGGATGTGTTTGCTTACCGCGACATCCTGCGGCGGCTGGCGGCCCGCAGTGGCCGCCGCCGCCTGCTGCTGCCGGTGCCCTTTGCGCTGTGGCGGCTTGCGGCGGCGCTGTTGGCGCCGCTGTCAAAACCGCCGGTCACCCCGGCGCAGATTGCGCTGATGCGGCGCGACAATACCGTGGGCGCAGGTGTTGCAGGGTTCACCGATCTGGGGATCAAGCCGCATTCCGCCGTGGCGATGGGGCTGGTGTAGATCGAAGGGGTCCTGCCCCCGTCCGCCCTGTCAGCCGCTGGTGTTCCTGACCCAGGGCTTCTCCTGCACTCGTGCCTCGCGGATGGTCCGCCCGTAATGCCCGCTGAACGACCGTCCCAGCGAAGAGGCAGAGGAAAACCCGCAGCGCATCGCAATCTGCTCCAGGCTGAGATGGGTTTCCTCCGACAGGTAGCGGGCGTGCTGGAGCCGCAGCATCTTGTAGTATTTTCCCGGCGTCATGCCGAGTTCGCGCTGGAACGCCCGCGCCAGGGTGCGTTCGGACAGCGACACCCGCTTGGCCAGGGCCGCCGTGCTCAGCGGGGTTTCGATGGTCTCTGCCATCAGGTTCGCGGCCCTCAGGATCTTGGGCGAGCCGCGCTGCTCCAGCCTCGCCGCGCCGCGGTTCAGTTCTGACTGGCGCGACGGGTCATAAAAAAACATCGTTGAGGCGCCGAAGGCGGCGGCGGAACCGTAAAGATCCTGAATGAGGCTCAGCATCATGTCGAGCGCGGTGCTGGCGCCGCCGCAGGTCAGGAAGGGGCCGGAGCGGACAAAGCGGGCTGTCGAAACCTCGGCCTTCGGGAAGGCCTCGGCAAAGGCGTCCAGCTCCTGCCAGTGGATCGTCGCGCTGTGCCCGTCCAGCACCCCTGCCGCAGCCAGAAGCCAGGCGGCGGTATCGAGCGCCAGAACCAGCCGGGCAGCCCGTGTGGCGGTCCTGAGCTTGGCCAGCAGGGCAGGCGTCACCTGTTCGCGCACATGATAGCCCGCAACCAGAACCAGGGTGCGGTTGCCCTGGCCTTCGTCAAAGGCGCCGTCGGGGGTTATCTGCAGCCCGCTGGAACTGCGAACCGGCGCCCCGTCCAGCGTGCTGACACGCCATCCGGCAACATCCTGGCCCGCATTCATCCGCACGTCGCGCAGCGGTTCCATGGCGCTGGCCAGCACCATGTTGGAAAACCCCTCGAACAGCAGGAATTCGAATATTGGCGGCGGATTTGTCTGCATCTGTATAGTATTTGACCGAAAATGTATAAGCGCTGCGTCAACTCCTGCGCTAATCACGCAGGAAGTCAAGCATCTTGACGATCCGCCGAAGACCACCTGACGCCTGCTCTCTAACCGCTGATACCTTCATGACCACCGCTCCTCTTCTCTGGCAGCCGGATCTTTCGGCGCGCCGCAAACCTTTGCTGTCCGGCTTCATGGCGCAGGCTTCTGCTGCCGCTGGCTCAGCTCTGGACAGCTTCGCCGCTCTGCATGCCTGGTCGGTTGCGCAGCCGCAGGACTTCTGGCCGCTGGCCTGGGAGTTCTGCGGGCTGGAGGGCGACCCGGGGGAGGTGCCGCTGCTGGACCATCAGGACCCGATGCAGGTGCGCTTCTTCCCCGAAGCGTGGCTGAACGTCGTGGACACATTCCTGAAGAACGCGGACGGGCGCGAGGCAATTGTGTTCATCGGCGAGGACGGGCGCCGCATGGTCTGGACCCGTGCCGAGCTGAAGCGCGAGGTGGAAATGCTTGCCGCCGCGCTGCGGGACGCCGGGATCGAGGCTGGCGACCACGTCGCGGGCTATGTGCCGAACATGCCGCAGACCGTGGCGGCGATGCTGGCCACCGCCTCGCTGGGCGCGGTTTGGTCCTCCTGCGCGCCGGAAAGCGGGCCGGATGTGGTGGTCGACCGCTTCGGCCAAATCGAACCCAAGCTGATGTTTGCCGCCGACGGCTATTTCTACAACGGCAAGGTGTTTGAGACCCGCGCCGCCATTGCCGAGGTCGCGGCCCGGGTGCCGTCGGTCCGGCAGATCGTGGTCTGGCCCTATGCGGGCGAGGCGCAGGACCTGCCGAAAGGCATGACCGCCTATGAGACTTTCAAGCAGGCAGACGCCCCGGCGCTGGACTGCTGTCAGATGGGCTTCCGCGATCCGCTCTATGTGATGTTTTCCTCCGGCACCACCGGCAAGCCCAAGTGCATTGAGCATTCCGGCGGCGGCACCCTCCTGCGGATGCTGGTGGAGCAGCAGCTGCACTGCGACCTGCACCCGGGCGACCGGATGTTCTATTACACCACCTGCAACTGGATGATGTGGAACTGGCAGGTGGCGGCGCTGGCCTCCGAGGCTGTGATCGTGCTGTTTGACGGCAATTCGATGTATCCGGGCATGCGCCGGCTGTTTGACCTGGCGGAGGCCGAGAAGGTCACGCATTTCGGCATTTCCGCCAAATACATCGATGCCTCGCTGAAACGCCGCAACCGGCCTGCGGACAGTCATGACCTGGCTGCGCTGCGGGTGGTTCTGTCCACCGGCTCGCCGCTGTCGCCCGAGGGCTTTGCCCATGTCTACACGGACTGGAAAGCGGATGTGCAGCTGGCCTCGATCTGCGGCGGCACCGATATTCTGGGCTGTTTCATCGGCGGCTGCCCGGTGCTGCCGGTGCATCAGGGTGAGATCCAGGCGCCGATGCTGGGGCTGGACGTCGCAACCCTGAACGATCAGGGCGAACCGGTTGAGGGCACGGCTGGCGAACTGGTCTGCCGCAATGCGCATCCGTCGATGCCGGCGCGGTTCCTGAACGACCCCGGCAATGCCCGTTACCGTGCCAGCTATTTCGAAACATACCGCAATATCTGGCGGCAGGGCGATTTCACCATCCGCACGGAACACGGTGGCTACGTGGTGCTGGGGCGCTCGGACGCGACGCTGAACCCTGGCGGCGTGCGGATCGGCACGGCAGAGATCTACCGGCAGCTCGACAAGATCGGCGAGGTCGCGGATGCGGTGGTCGTGGGCCAGAGCTTCGACAACGACGTGCGGGTGGTGCTGTTTGTGGTTCCTGCCGAAGGTGCAACGCTAGACGACGCGCTAACCACCCGGATCAAAACGGAAATCCGCAAAAATGCCTCACCGCGTCATGTGCCCGCGAAAATCATCGCCGTCGCAGACATCCCGCGCACCAAGTCCGGCAAGACCGCCGAGCTGGCGGTGCGGGATGTGGTGAACAAACATCCCGTCCGCAACCTCTCCGGCCTCGCCAATCCGCAGGCGCTGGAGCTGTTTGCGGATCACCCCGAATTGCAAGCTTAACCCCAAAGGAGCGAAACCATGCCCCTGACCATGAACCGAGACGTCTTCATCACTGCCGCCGTGACCGGCTCTGGCGGCACCCAGGACAAATCCCCCCATGTGCCGCGCTCACCCAAGCAGATTGCCGAATCCGCGATCGCGGCGGCCAAGGCTGGTGCGGCGGTGGTGCATTGCCATGTGCGCGACCCGGAAACCGGTGCACCGTCCCGGAAACTTGAGTATTACCGGGAGCTTACTGACCGCATCCGCGATTCCGAAGTTGACGTGGTGCTGAACCTGACCGCAGGCATGGGCGGCGACATCGTGTTCGGCTCGACCGAAGCGCCGCTGCCGGTCAACGAGGCGGCAACCGACATGATCGGCGCCACCGAGCGGATGGCCCATATCGCCGAATGCCTGCCGGAAATCTGCACGCTCGACTGTGGCACCATGAACTTTGCCGAGGCCGATTACGTGATGACCAACACGCCGGGCATGCTGCGGGCGATGGGGCAAATGATGACCGATCTGGGCGTGAAGCCGGAGATCGAGGCGTTTGATACCGGCCACCTGTGGTTTGCCAAGCAATTGGTAAAAGAAGGAATTCTGGAGCCGAACGCGCTGGTGCAGCTGTGCATGGGTGTTCCGTGGGGCGCGCCGAACGACCTCAACACCTTCATGGCGATGGTC
The DNA here is from genome assembly GCF_000813905.1 of Leisingera sp. ANG-M6. Taxonomy (NCBI): domain Bacteria; kingdom Pseudomonadati; phylum Pseudomonadota; class Alphaproteobacteria; order Rhodobacterales; family Roseobacteraceae; genus Leisingera; species Leisingera sp. ANG-M6. The sequence goes on along the minus strand of NZ_JWLG01000025.1, from coordinate 48,219 downwards.
AACAATGTGCCGTCCGACTGGACCTGGTCGGCGTTCTCGCTGGGCCGGGACCAGATGCCCTATGCGGCGCAGTCGGTGCTGGCGGGCGGCAACGTGCGGGTCGGCCTTGAGGACAACCTGTTCCTGGACAAGGGCGTGCTGGCCACCAACGCGCAGCTGGTGGAGCGCGCGGTCGGCGTGATCGAGGGCATGGGCGCCCGGATCATCGGCCCGGAGGCGGTCCGCGAGAAGCTGGGCCTGACCAAGCGCGCGCCGGTGGCGAAATAAGCCGAAATGCGGGGGTGCCACGCGTGCACCCCCTGTACACCCCCTGTGCACCGGCGGGCGCACAGGGAGGGCGATCAGAGGATAGATTATGAAAACAGCAGCAATCATCGGCGGCGGGGTTATCGGCGGCGGCTGGGCCGCGCGGTTCCTTTTGAATGGATGGAACGTGCGGGTGTTCGACCCGGACCCGGAAGCGGAGCGCAAGATCGGCGAGGTGCTGGCCAACGCCCGCCGCTCGCTGCCGTCGCTGTATGACAAGGCGCTGCCGGCCGAAGGCGAACTGACCTTCCACACCGACATGGCTGAGGCGGTGGCAGATGCCGCCTGGATCCAGGAGAGCGTGCCGGAGCGGCTGGACCTGAAGCACAAGATCCACGCTCAGCTGCAGGAGCACGCACCGGCATCTGCGGTGATCGGCTCCTCGACCTCCGGCTTCAAGCCCTCGGAACTGAATGCCGAAGGCGCCCGCGCCGTGGTGGCGCATCCGTTCAACCCGGTTTACCTGCTGCCGCTGGTCGAGCTTGTGGGCGATGCGGACACCTGTGCCAAGGCTGCGGATCTGCTGCGCGAGGTGGGGATGTACCCGCTGACCGTGCGCAAGGAGATTGACGCGCATATTGCCGACCGTCTGCTGGAAGCGGTCTGGCGCGAGGGGCTGTGGCTGATCAAGGACGGCATCTGCACCACTGAGGAGCTGGACGAGTCGATCCGTATGGGCTTTGGCCTGCGGTGGGCGCAGATGGGTCTGTTCGAGACCTACCGGATTGCCGGCGGCGAGGCGGGTATGAAGCATTTCATGGCGCAGTTCGGCCCGGCGCTGGAATGGCCCTGGACCAAGCTGATGGATGTTCCGGAGTTCACCGAGGAGCTGGTCGACCTGATCGCGGGCCAGTCCGATGCGCAATCCGGCCATATGCCGATCCGCGCGCTGGAACGTCTGCGCGACGACAACCTGGTCGGCATGATGCGGGCGCTGAAGAAATCCGGCAGCGGTGCCGGCGGTGTCATCAACACCCATGAGGCCACGCTGCCCGTGCCGGACGCGGTGGAGCTGCCGGTCACCGTCAGCCGCCCGGTGCCGCAGAGCTGGACCGACTACAACGGCCACATGAACGAGGTGCATTACACCGAGGCCTCGGCCCAGGCGACCGACCGGTTCATGGAGATGATCGGCTGCGATGCAGACTACATCGCCGCGGGCGGCAGCTACTTCACCGTCGAGAACCACGTGCGCTTCCTGGATGAGCTGCATGAGGGCGATGCGCTGACAGTCACGACCCAAGTGCTGCAGGGGACCGGCAAGAAGATGCATCTGTTCCACCGCCTGTTTGGGCCCGAGGGCAAGCTGGCGGCAACTGTGGAAACGCTGCTCTTGCACATGGACCTGAACGCGCGCGGCACCTCGCTGCCGTCGCCGGAGGTTGCGGACAAGCTGGCAGGTTTCGCTGCGGCGCACGCGGGTCTGCCGCTGCCCGAAGGTGCCGGGCGCCACGTCGGACAGCGCGGATGACTTGGAAACCCGGCGGCTCGCGCGCTGCCGGGTTTCTTTTTGCGGGCCGGGTCTCCTCCCCGATCCGGCCCGTTTTTTATTGATTGGCGGTCTGCTGCGGATGCGGCGGCCGGGGGAGGATCAAGCCGGAGCGCGGCGGGGAAAGCTTCATCCCGTCAGGGCGTTCTGATCAGCCTGCCGGGCAAGGAGGGTCCCGGCGCTGAGATACCTGAAATCTACGGGAGGACCAAATGTCTGAAGAAAACTCCAACAGCCACCTGGTGGCAAAATCCGGTTTCTTTACCGGCCTGCATCCGGGGATGAGCATTGCAGCCAAGGGCATGATCGCTGCCTTCGTGATCTTCACGGTCATGAACGTCGAGTTCGCCGGAGGCCTTTACAAGTCGATCCGCAGCTGGATCGAAAACGGGCTCAGCTTCTACTACATCACCCTGTTTTCCATCGGGCTTTTTGTCTGCTTCTGGCTGATGTTCTCGCGTTTCGGAAAGATCCGCCTGGGCGATGACGACTCGCGTCCCGAATTCAGCAACTTCAGCTGGTTCTCGATGCTGTTCTCCGCAGGCATCGGCATCGGCATCCTGTTCTTTGGTGTTGCCGAGCCGATCTTCTACTTCGACACCTCTGCAGTCTGGGGCTATCCCAACAACCCGCATGCGGACCTTGCGGGCCATACGGAAATGGACATGCAGCGCGCGGTGGACGCGATGCGCGTGACCTTCTTCCACTGGGGCTTCCACGGCTGGGCGTTTTACGTACTGGTTGGTCTGAGCCTGGCGTATTTCGGGTTCCGCAAGAAGCTGCCGCTGACCCTGCGGTCGGCGCTCTATCCGCTGATCGGCGAGCGCATTTACGGCCCGTGGGGGCACGCAGTGGACCTTCTGGCGGTGTTCGGCACGGTGTTTGGCGTCGCGACCTCGCTCGGTCTGGGCGTCAGCCAGATGGCGGCGGGTCTGAACCATCTGTTCGGTGTTGATCCCGGCACCGGCACCAAGCTGGTTCTGATCGCGGTTGTGTCGGTCATCGCAACTATTTCCGCGGTGTCCGGCGTTGGCAAGGGCATCCGCATCCTGTCGGAATGGAACATCTGGCTGTCGATCGTGCTGCTGGCAGCCTTTGTGATCTTTGGGCCGTTCCAGTGGCTGATGGGCCTGTTTGTGACAACACTTGGCGACTATGTTGCAAGCTTCGTTCCGATGGGGTTCTGGACGGCAACCGAAGGCCCGGATGTGGCCTGGCAAGGTGGCTGGACGATCTTCTACTGGGGCTGGTGGATTTCCTGGTCGCCGTTTGTCGGCGTGTTCATCGCCCGCATTTCGCGCGGCCGGACCATCCGCGAATTCATGGTCGGGGTGATGTTTGTTCCCACCACCATCGCGTTCTTCTGGCTGTGCATGTTCGGCGGCAACGCGATCTGGCAGGAGATGCACATGGGCTCTGGCATTGCTTCGGCTGACGGGGCGGGCATCATCCAGACCGTGCGCGACTGGAACCTGCCGAGCGCGCTGTTCGGGACCATCGACAACATCGGCGCCACCAGCTGGATGGGCGACATGAGCTGGGTCAGCTGGCCGATGTCGCTGCTGGCGACGTTCCTGTTGTTCTCGTGGTTTATCACCTCGTCGGACTCCGGCACGCTGGTGATCACCACCATGCTGTCGATGGGCGATGACAACCCGCCGAAGAAGTTCCGCATCATCTGGGGCCTGGGCGAAGGCGTGGTTGCGGCGGCGCTGCTGCTGGCCGGGGGGCTCGGCGCGCTTCAGACCGCGTCGATTGCGGCGGCCTTCCCGATTTCCTTTGTGCTGATCGCAATGATCTGGGGTTTGCTGAAGTCGCTGCACGACGATCCTTCGGCGTCGCCGATCTCGGTTGAGACGGTGGCAGCGGACGGAACCCGTATGAAGCAGGACCTGCACGCCTGAGGCACGTAAGGTTTCCGCAAAAGGAAAGCGCCGGGCTGGTGAGGCCCGGCGCTGTTTTTGTGCGGGTAAAGGTCAGTCGCAGGCGGCGGTGACGATGATTTCCACCTTCAGGATTTCGCGGGCCAGCTTGGCCTCGCCGCAGGCGCGGGCGGGGGCGTGGCCCTCGGGAACCCAGGCATTCCAGACCTCGTTCAGCTCTGCGAAATAGGACATGTCGGAGAGCCAGATCACGGTCTGCAAGAGGCGGGTCTTGTCGCTGCCGGCCTCTGCCAGCAGGGCGTCGACCTTGGCGAGGATCTCGCGGGTCTGGTCGGCGGCGGTTTCGGCCTCGGACACCTGGCCGCTGAGGTACACAACGCCGTTGTGCTTGACGATTTTGCTGGAGCGGGCGGTGGTGCCGATGCGGGTGATGGTCATGGGATTTGCCTTTCCTTGGGTAAGCTGCCGCGGTCATAGCGGCCGCGGCAGCCGGGGGAAAGGGCGGGCAGATCAGGCCACCTGGATCAGGCCCGTCAGATCAGGCAGGTCTTGGCGGCCAGCTCATCAATCAGCACCCGCTGGTTTTCGCTGTAATCGACCGGCACGTCGATCAGATGCACGCCGCCCGCGGCAAAGGCGGCCTCGAACGTTGGCGCCAGGTCTTCGGTCCGTTCAATCCGGTGGCCGGTGGCACCGTAGCTGGCGGCGTATTGCACGAAATCGGGGTTGTTGAATTCCAGCCCCCAGTCGGCAAAGCCGACATGCGCCTGTTTCCAGCGGATCATGCCGTAGGAACTGTCGTTCAGCACCGTGACCACGAGGTTGAGGCCAAGCCGCACCGCGGTTTCCAGTTCCTGGCTGTTCATCATGAAGCCGCCGTCGCCGCAGATCGCCATCACCCGGCGGTCCGGGTTCAGAAGTGCGGCCATCATTGCCGAAGGAAGCCCCGCGCCCATGGTCGCCAGCGCGTTGTCCAACAGGACGGTGTTGGGGTGATAGGCCTTGTAGTTGCGGGCATACCAGAGCTTGTAGATGCCATTGTCGAGCGCGATGATATCGCAGTCCGCCATCACCTTGCGGGTGTCGGCGACCAGCCGCTGCGGGATCACCGGGAAGCGCGGATCATCGGCGAGTTCAGTGATATGGCTGTCGGTCTCCGCCTTCATGCGCTGGAAGAAGCTGCGGTCGAAATCGAGCGGCCCGCCGAGGATGTCTCCCAACCTGGTGATGGATCCTTCCAGATCGCCCACCACCTCTGCTTGCGGGAAATAGACCTGATCGACCTGCGCCGCCTTGTAGTTCACATGGATCACTTTGGTGCCGCCCTCGGTCATGAAAAAGGGAGGCTTTTCGACCACGTCGTGGCCGACGTTGATGATCAGATCGGCGCGTTCGATGGCGCAGTGCAGGTAGTCGCCATCCGACAGCGCCGCGGTGCCGAGAAACAGGTCCGAGCTTTCGTCAACCACCCCCTTGCCCATCTGGGTATTGAAGAAGGGGATTTGCACCCGTTCGATGAAATCACAGAGTGCCGAGCGTGCCTTGCGGCGGTTTGCGCCGGCGCCGATCAGCACCAGTGGCATTTTGGCGGCGCGGATTATGTCAGCCGCTTCGGTCAGAACGGCCTCGTCCGGCACGGCGTAATGGCGGGCGTGCGGGGGAATGACAGAGGCGTCTGTGTCCTCCGCCGCGATATCCTCGGGCAGTTCCAGCAGCACCGCGCCGGGGCGTTCTTCTTCGGCCACGCGGAAGGCCTCGCGGATCAGCGCGGGGATGGTGTTGCCGTGCACGATCTGACGCGACATCTTGCAGACCGGATCAAACAGGTTCACCACGTCGATGATCTGGAACCGGCCCTGCTTGGATTTCTTGATCGGTTTCTGCCCGGTGATCATGATCAGCGGCATCGCCCCCAGATGGGCATAGGCCGCCGGCGTGGCGAGGTTGGTGGCGCCGGGGCCAAGCGTTGCCATGCAGACGCCCGGTTTGCCGGTGAGGCGGCCATAAGTTGCCGCCATGAATCCGGCGCCCTGCTCATGCCGGGTCAGCACCAGTTTGATCTTTGAGGTGCGCAAGGAATCCAGCAGATCAAGGTTTTCCTCACCCGGGACACCAAAGACATATTCGACGCCTTCGGCCTCCAGCGCGGCCACAAGAAGGTCGGATGCTTTGGCGGGGCGGTCAGAATCTGGCATGGAATCTCCTTTAATTTTTCAGGCGGGGCGGGTTACTGCGCGGCGTGCTGCTGGGCCTGTTCCGGGTAAAGCTCCGCCATCGAGACCGAGCGGCCGCTGTCCTGCACGATCCGCGCGTGGTAGCGGCGCAAGAGCCGCGGTTCGGTGACGCCGCAGCTGTGGGCGAGGATGGTCACCTCCTTGAGCATGTTCTTGGCATAAGAGGCGACCCGTTCCGCCTTGTCGGCGGGGTCGAGGCCGAACTGCAGTTTGGGATTATGGGTGGTGATGCCGGTGGGGCAGGTGTTCTTGTTGCACTGCAGCGCCTGGATGCAGCCGAGCGCAAACATGAAGCCGCGCGCCGAATTGACGAAATCGGCCCCGGCGCAGAAGGCCCAGGCGACCTCCGAGGGGTTGATCAGCTTGCCGCTGGCGCAGACCTTGATGCGCTGTCGCAGGCCGTAGCGGGTCAGCACATCCACCGCCTTGGGCAGGCTTTCGCGCAGGGGCATGCCCATGTTGTCGATCAGGCTCATCGGGGCGGCGCCGGTGCCGCCGTCGGCGCTGTCGATGGTGATGAAATCCGGCGCGCTGGCCTCGCCGCGGGAGAGGATCTCCTGGCAGAGGCCATCAAGGAAGCCGTGGGCGCCGAGCACCGCCTTGAACCCCACGGGCTTGCCCGTGACCTCGCGCACATAGGCGATCATGTCTAGGAGTTCGCCCACGTTGGACGCCTCCGGGTGGCGGTTGGGACTGATCGCGTCCTCGCCCGGCGTCAGCCCGCGGATAGCCGCGATTTCCTCAGTCACCTTGGCGCCGGGGAGGATGCCGCCCTTGCCGGGCTTGGCGCCCTGGCTGAGTTTCAATTCGAACATGCGGACGGTTTCGTGGGCGGCGACGGCGCGGAGTTTCTCCTCGTCAAAGCCGCCTTCGGGCTTGCGGACGCCGAACTTGCCGGTGCCGATTTGGAAGACGATGTCGCAGCCGCCCTCCAGGTGGTAGGGCGACAGCCCGCCCTCGCCGGTGTTGAGCCAGATGCCCGCCTTCTTGGCGCCGCGCGACAGGGCGCGGACGGCCGGAACCGAGATGGCGCCGTAGCTCATGCCGGAGATGTTGAAGATCGACGAGGTGGTATAGGGCGTGCGCGCGTGGGGGCCGATGGTGACTTCGGCAGGCGGAGTTGTGCCGTGTTCCAGGTCCGGAAACGGCGCGTTGGCGAAATAGACGGTTCCCGCCGGGCGCAGGTCGCGGGTGGAGCCGAAGGCGACGGTGGAATCCACATTCTTGGCGGCGCGGTAGACCCAGGAGCGTTCAGCGCGGTTGAACGGCATCTCCTCGCGGTCGAGGGCAAAGAAATACTGCCGGAAGAATTCGCCCAGATGCTCGAACAAATAGCGGAAGCGGGCGATTACCGGGTAATTGCGGCGCAGGGTGCTGGCGGTCTGGGTCTTGTCGTGGATGTAGATTGCAATCACCCACAACAGGCCTGCACCCAGGGCGAAGATGAAGGCATAAGACAGGATTTCGAGCAGCGCCAGGACGGTGCTGGATATCTGGGACATGGTTTCCTTCGCTCCTTTGAGGCCGGGCTTGGGCCCGGCTTTTGAAATTCAAGACTGCGCCATTGCGGCTGAAATTGCAGCCGCGGGGCGGTCACATCCTCGGGAGCCGCAGAAGCAGTGATCAGGATGCTGTCCCGGGACGCAACGTGCCGCCGCCCGGAAAGGTTCCGCCTGGCATTGATCTTGTTTCCGGAGTGTGCGGCAGGCGCGCAGAAGTTGTCCAGCCTTGAGAGCGGCTGGCGCCTGAGGTCCACTAATGTCTTGCCATGGCGCGTTTTTGCGGCCTATCGACGGGAATGCGCCTGATCCCGTTCCTGATATCCCTCGTGGTGACGATTGCCGTCGCGGTCGGCGTGTTCAGGGTTTCGAGCGTTTACTTCCAGTCGGAAGAGGTTTCGCAGGCCGAAGGGCCGCTGTCGCTTTATCAAAGCTCCGTTGTCGCTGAGCTGGAGCGGTTTTCCCATCTGACGCATGTGCTGGCGCGGGATGCCTCTGTCATAGGTGCCGCCGGCGGTGATGACACCGGCACGCTGAACCTGCGGCTGGAAGACTTCGCCGCCAAGGCGGGGCTGGATGCGATTTACCTGATGGACACGAACGGAGTTGCCATCGCGGCCTCCAATTTCCGCCAGCCCGGCAGTTTTGTCGGCCAGAGTTATGCGTTCCGCCCCTATTTTCAGCAGGCCCTGCAAGGCGGGCAGGGGCGGTTTTACGCCATTGGCACCACCACCGGCCTGCCGGGGTATTTCATCGCCGATGCAGTGCGGGGTCCGGATGGAACGCTGGCGGGTGTGATTGCGATCAAGATCGGCTTTCAGCCGCTGGAGCAGAGCTGGAGCGGATCTGGCGAGCAGGTATTGATGGCCAATGAGGACGGCGTTGTGCTGCTGGCCTCTGACCCCGCCTGGCGGTACCGGGTGATGGCGCCGCTGACGGCAGGGCAGCGGCAGCGTATCAAGGCGGCGCGGCAGTTTCCGGGCCAGGCGCTGGAACCGCTGGACTGGCAGGCGGGCGAGGGGCCGCGCGCGGTGATTTCCGGGCGGGAGCAGATCCACCTGACGGCACCGGTCCCGCCGCACGGCTGGACCCTGCATTACTTTGCCAGCGGCGACCGGGCGGTGGCGCGCAGCTGGCTGGTCACCTCGCTGGTTGGATTTGCCGCGGGCCTTGCACTGATCCTGTTCCAGGTGCAGCGGGCGCGCCGGATCAGCGCCGCGCTGGCGCGGTCCGAACAGGAAGAGGCGCAGCTGCGCCGGGCCAACGAACTGCTGGCAAGCGAGATCGAGGACCGCCGCACCGCGGAACGGCGGCTGAAGCGCACCCAGGATGAACTGGAGCGCGCCAGCCGCCTGGCAGCTCTGGGCAGGCTGGCCGCATCGGTGACGCATGAGCTGGGCCAGCCGATTGCCGCCATGCGGAACCATCTGGTTGCCGCGGAGATCGCTCCGGGCAATTCCGCGGCGCTGCCAGCCAGGATCGGAGCGCTGGTAGACCGGATGGAGGGGATCACCCGGCAGCTAAAGTTCTTTGCGACTCCGGATGCCGAGAGCCAAACCGCGGTTGACCTGAACGCTGCGATGCGTGCCTCTGCCGCCCTGGTTGCCCCCAATCTTGAGGAGGCGGGGGCAGAGCTGCGGCTGGATCTGTGCCCCGGCCCGGTCAGCGTGCAGGGCAGCCGCCTGCGGATCGAGCAGGTGATGACCAACCTGCTGCGCAATGCCATTGATGCCAGCGAGGACAGCGCGGCGCCGCTAATCATGGCCCGCACCGGCGCTGCGGAGGGCGAGGCCTGGTTTGACATCAAGGACAACGGCCATGGCCTGGGCGAAGCCACGCTGGCCGATCTGCAGGAGCCCTTTGTCACCACCCGCGAAAGCGGCCGGGGCATGGGCTTGGGCTTGGCGATCTCTGCCGGTATCGTGCAGGATCACGGCGGCACAATGACGGCCCGCAACAGGGACGCAGGCGGTGCGGTGTTCCGGGTCGCGTTTCCGGTCCGGCAAGCAGAGGAAGATCAGCCATGAGCAGTGCCCGGCCCTTCAGCATTCTGGTCATTGATGATGACAAGGCGATGCGCCAGTCGGTGGCGGAACTCCTGGAGGCTGCGGGCTGGCAGGTCACTGCGGCGGCACGGGCGGTGGCGGGGCAGGAGAGGCTGGCGGAGTTTCAGCCCGATGTCATCCTGTCGGATGTGCGGATGCCCGGCATGTCTGGGCTGGACCTGCTGGCCGCGCTGGATCCCGCCGCGCCACCGCTGGTGCTGATTTCCGCCCATGGCGACATTCCGATGGCCGTGAAGGCGATGCAGGACGGCGCCTACAGCTTTGTCGAAAAGCCCTATGAGCCGCGCCGTCTGCTAGCGATCCTGCGCCACGCGGCCGAACAGCACCGGATGCAGCAAAGCAACGCGCGGCTGAAGGCGCGGCTGTTTGCGCTGTCGGGGCTGGACCGGGTTCTGCTGGGGCAGACGGCACCGGTGGTGCAGCTGCGCCAGGACATCCTGGACCTTGCGGAGACCGGAACCACGGTTCTGATCGAGGGCGAGACTGGCACCGGCAAGGAGCTGGTCGCGCGTGCGCTGCATGATCTGGGGCCAAATGCCGATGCGCCGTTTCTGGCGCTGAACTGCGCTGCGCTGTCGCCCGCCACCTTTGAGGCTGACATGTTTGGCACCGATGGCGGGTCCGGCGGGCGGCTGCTGGCGGCCTCGGGCGGCACGCTGTTTCTGGATGAGGTCTGTTCTTGCCCCATGGAAGTGCAGGCCAAGCTGCTGCGGGTGATCGAGGATAAGCAGATCCTGCCCGCAGGCGGCCAGCTGCCGGTGCCGGTCAGCTTCCGCGTGGTATCTGCCACCAATGAGGACGTTGAATTGGCCGTGCAGGAGAACCGCCTGCGCAAGGATCTGCTGTTCCGCCTGAATACCATGGTGCTGACCCTGCCGCCGCTGCGCCAGCGCCGCGATGACCTGATGCTGCTGGCGGCGCATTTTCTGGCGCAGTTTGCGCAGCTTTACGAAACCGCCGTGCCCGATATCTCTCAGGACGATCTGACCGCGCTGCTGGCGCACGGCTGGCCGGGGAATGTGCGCGAGCTGCGCAGCGTTTGCGAGAGCCGGGTTCTGGCGGCGCGCCGCGGCGGTGGCAGCATGGCGCAAGCCATCCGCATGGATCAGCCCCCGGACGATGTGCCGGACACCCTGCGCGAGGCGGTAGCCGCGTTTGAGCGCGAACTGATCGGCAAGGCGGTGAAAGCCCACGAGGGCCGCATGGATGCAGCGGCTGAGGCGCTGGGGATCGGCCGCCGCACGCTGAACGAAAAGATTGTCAAACTGGGCCTCGACAAGGACGCCCTTCTGTAGCCCGTGCACCTTGCGGAAATCCGCAGGGCGGCCCGCAAATGCCGCGCGGTTTCCTTCATAGGCAGGCGGCCCGCCGTCCCGGATACTCCCCCAATCATATCCGCATGTTTCTGGGAGGAGCACTGATGCGCACTTATCTCAAGGGGGCCGCGCTGGCCGCCCTCACCGCCGCCTTTGGCACCGAAGCCCTGGCCACCGAATGGAACGTCTCCTTGTGGGGCAAGCGCCGGGCCTTTACCGAGCACGTCGAGAAGCTGGCCGAACTGGTCTCTGAGAAAACCGGCGGCGAGTTCACCCTGAACATCAGCTATGGCGGGCTTTCGAAGAACAAGGAGAACCTCGACGGCATCTCCATCGGCGCCTTTGAAATGGCCCAGTTCTGCGCCGGCTACCACCGCGATAAGAACCCGACCATCACCGTGCTGGAGCTGCCGTTCCTGGGGGTGACATCGCTGGAGCAGGAAATCGCCGTCTCGCAAGCGGTCTACCAGCACCCCGCAGTGCAAAAGGATCTGGCCCGCTGGAACGCAACCCTGCTGATGCCTTCGCCGCTGCCGCAATACAATCTGATCGGCACCGGTGATGTGCCCGGCACGCTGAAGGACTTTGAAGGGCTGACCGTGCGCGCAACCGGCGGTATCGGCAAGGCGATGGAAGCGGTCGGCGCGGTCCCGACCTCGATGTCGGCCACCGAGGTGCGCCAGGCAATGGACAGCGGCATCGTCAAGGCGGTGGCCTTTGCACCGCACGCGCATATGTCCTTTGGCACCATCGAAAACGGCACCTGGTGGACCACCAACCTGAACCCCGGCACGGTGAACTGCCCGGTGGTGGTGAACACCGATGCGCTGGACAGCCTGTCCGATGAGCACCGCGAAGCGCTGCTGGGTTCGGTGGATGAGGCGCTGGCCCATTACGTGGACTTTTACAAGTTCAACTCGCTGGACACCTGGGAACCTGCGCTGGATGCCGCCCGGATTGAGCTGGTGACCTTCCCGGATGCGGAAATCGCTGCCTTCAAGGAGGCCGCTGCGGCACCTGCGGCCCAGGCGTGGATCGAGGAAAACGCCGCCCGCGGCCTGCCTGCGCAGGAACTCTACGACCTGGTGACAGGCCTGATTGCCGAAGGCAATTAAGCCTGCCGCGCCCCGCAGCCGCGCGCTGCGGGGCCACTGCTTTTTCCCCTGAAAAACTGATGGAGTCCCGCCATGGCCGGCTCATCCCTCGTGCTGACAGACGGCAGCCGTCTCAGCGCGCTTGACCAGAAACTCTACCGTTTGGAAAAGCCCCTTGCCCTGCTCAGCGGCCTGGCGGTGTTTTCCCTGATGCTGCTTGCCGTTGGCTCCGTCGGCGGGCGCAATTTGTTTAACAGCCCGCTGCCGGGTTACGTCGACTGGATCGAGCAGGCGATGCCGCTGATTGCCTTCATGGGCATTTCGTTCACCCAGCGCGACGGCGGCCATATCCGCATGGACATTCTGGTGGGCGCGCTGAAGGGTAGGGCGCTGTATCTGGCCGAGTTGCTGACCACCGCCGCCGTGCTGATCCTGATGCTGCTGATGGTCTGGGGCAGCTGGGCGCATTTTCAGCGCAGTTTCGACTTTGCCGCGCCGTGGTGGAGCGCTGATAGCTCGATGGATATCTCGCTGCCGCTCTGGCCTGCGAAACTGCTGGCGCCGGTAGCGTTCAGCGTGCTGTGCCTGCGCCTTTCACTGCAGCTCTGGGCCTATGGCCGTGCTTTGCGCAGCGGCACGGACAGGCCCGTTGCCGTCCCGATGATTGCCGATGCCGCCACCCAGGCGGCGATGGAGGCGGATCACGTCTCCGGCCACGACAGCTGAGGAATTTCTGACATGGAACCGATTGAAATTGGGCTGATCGTTTCAGCCGGGCTGCTGGTGATGGTGATCCTGGGCATGCGGGTGGCCTTTGCCGCTGCTGCTGCCGGGATGATCGGCCTGATCTGGATTTTCTGGGCCAAGTTCGGCTATGACCCGGCGCGTTTTGGCAAGGCACTGACCATTGCCGTCAAGACCGCGGGGCAGGTGCCGCATTCCAAGGTGTCCAGCCAGGCGCTGAGCCTCATTCCGACTTTCATCCTGATTGGCTACCTCGCCTACTATGCGGGCCTCACCCGTGCGCTGTTCGAGGCCGCCAAGCGCTGGATGGCCTGGGTTCCGGGCGGGCTGGCGGTGTCCACTGTTTTTGCCACCGCGGGATTCGCCGCCGTGTCCGGTGCAAGCGTGGCGACCTCCGCCGTCTTCGCCCGCATCGCCATCCCGGAGATGCTCAAGATCGGCTATGACAAGCGCTTTGCCGCGGGTGTTGTTGCTGCTGGCGGCACCCTGGCGTCGCTGATCCCGCCCTCGGCCATTCTGGTGATTTACGCCATCATCGTTGAACAGGATGTGGGCAAGCTGTTGCTGGCAGGCTTCATTCCCGGTGCGTTTTCGGCAATGATCTATGGTCTCTTGATCGTTGGCATGGCGATGGTGATCAAGGACTTCGGGCCGCGCGTCACCGGTTTTACCTGGCGCCAGCGGTTTGCGGCCCTGCCGCCGGCGCTGCCGATCGTGTTTGTCGTCGTGACCATCATCTTCTTTGTCTACAACCCCTTTGGCGGCGACGCCTGGGGCACCCCGACCGAGGGCGGGGCAATCGGGGCGTTTGTGGTGTTCCTGATGGCCCTGCGCCACGGCATGCGCTGGCGGGAACTGAAGGATGCGCTCTTGGAGACCGCCAAGCTGAGCGTGATGATCTTCACCATCATATGGGGGGTGCTGATCTACGTGCGCTTCCTCGGCTTTGCCGACTTGCCAGGCGCATTTGCCGATTGGATCACCTCGCTGGAGATGTCGCCGATGCTGATCCTGATCTGCATTCTGCTGGCCTATGCAGTACTGGGGATGTTCATGGATGCAATCGGGATGTTGCTGCTGACGCTGCCGGTGGTCTACCCCGCGGTGATGGCACTGAATGGCGGTGAGGCGGTTTCCGCCGCGGACAGCACCTTTGGCATGTCCGGCCCGATGTGCGCGATCTGGTTCGGCATTCTGGTGGTCAAAATGGCTGAGTTCTGCCTGATCACCCCGCCCATCGGCCTCAACTGCTTTGTGGTGGCGGGCGTGCGCGATGACCTGAGCGTGCAGGACGTGTTCAAGGGGGTGACACCTTTCTTTATAGCCGATGCGGTGACCATTGCGCTGCTGGTGGCCTTCCCGGCGATTGTGCTGTGGCTGCCGGGGCAGGTCTGACACGTCTTTGATGCTGAGGAGCGGGCCGCCTGCTGCTGGGCGGCCCGGCTGATTTCAGCGGAAGGTCAGCCGGAAACAGGCGCCGCTGCTGGACGGGAAAACACTCAGCGTGCCGCCGAGGGCCTCTGCCGTTGCCTTGACGATGTTGAGCCCCATGCCGGTGCCGCCGCTGTCCCGCCGGGTGGTGAAGAAGGGCTGCAGGATCTTGTCCGCGTTGCCTGCGCTGATGCCGGGGCCGTCGTCTGTGATCTGAAGACAGGTGGCGGTGCCGTCCTGACAGGCGGTCAGCACGGCCTGTTTGGCGCCGTGTTGCTGTGCGTTTTCCAGAAGATGGGTGAGGATGATCTGCAGGGTGCGCGCCGCGACCGGAAGCGGCAGGGTGCCGTTCTGCACCTTGACCGCAAGGGCCGGGAAGGTCTGCGAGATCTGCGCATGGATTTCGTTCAGGCAGCAGCTTCCTGCCATCGCGCTCTGATCCGCCAGGCTGAAGGCGCGCATGTTGGCCAGCAGGTCCTCCATCCGCTTGCCGCCCTTGTCCACGGTGTCGAGCAGCCGGTGTTTCTGGGCCGGTGGCAGATCGTCGTCGCGCAGCAGTTCTGCAGCGCCTTTCAAGGCGGTGAGCGGCGATTTCAACTCATGCGTCACATGGGCTGTATAGGTCTTCAGCGCGTCCTGCTTGCTTTGCAGGCGGCCGGTCAGAGACTGGAAGCTGCGGCTCAGGTCCTCGATCTCGCGGGTGCCAAGCTGGTCCGGCGGCTCCCACGTCTGGCTGCCGTGGCCCGCCAGCTGGCTGCGCTGGATCAGCAGCTGGATCGGACGGGTGATGAAGCGCCAGAACACATAGCCGATGAGCATAGTGGACAGGGCAACAAATCCCGCGGCCTTGGCAAGGTTGAAGCGCTCGCCATAGAGAAAGCGGAAGATGTGGTTCGGGGTGCGGCTGAGGTAGACCGCGCCGATCAGGGTCTGGTCCGCAAAGACCGGCATCGCCACGAACACGCGCACGCGGGCGCCGCGGCTGAGAGTGTAAAGCGCGGGCGGCGCGTCCTCGCGCAGGCGGGTGCGCGCAACAGAGACGGTTTCGCCTGCCAGCGCGCCCTGCACCTCCTCCACATGGCCCAGAAAGGTGCCGGTTTCAGCGGTGCCTGCAAAGACGTTGCCGCGGGCGTCAAGAAACCGGTAGCCGGCCAGCGTCTGCGCCTGTGCGGCATTGGCAATGCGGGTCAGCGGGGTTGCGATCTTCCGGTAAGGGGCGCCCGCAGGACCAGAGAGCGGTTTTGCGTCGGGGCGGGGCGGCAGGACGGTTTCGCTGTTGACGGACAGCGACGGAAACACCGCGTGCTCGCCGGAGACGGCGCGCCCGCGGGGCGGTTCGGTGCCCGCTGCGCCTGCATAAAGCTCGGCATAGGCCGCCGACATCACCGCGGCCTGAGTCAGCAGGCTTTCCTCGGTCTGCTGCACCAGCTGGCTGTCGTAGAAACGGAACAGGATCAGCCCGGCAAAGGGCAGGCACAGCA
The DNA here is from genome assembly GCF_000813905.1 of Leisingera sp. ANG-M6. Taxonomy (NCBI): domain Bacteria; kingdom Pseudomonadati; phylum Pseudomonadota; class Alphaproteobacteria; order Rhodobacterales; family Roseobacteraceae; genus Leisingera; species Leisingera sp. ANG-M6. The sequence continues at coordinate 32,676 of NZ_JWLG01000025.1, read as the reverse complement.
CCAGCGCCAGCACCAGAAGCACCACCGCCCAGAGCCGCGGCCGCCATTTGCGGGTCAGCCCGTTGCGGTTCAGGCTGGGGTGCATGCGCCCATCCTGAGGCCGACGCCGTGGACGGTCACGATCCCCTCGGCGCAGCCGGCCTGCGCCAGCTTGGCGCGGATGTTGCGGATGTGGCTGTCGATGGTGCGGTCGGAGACATGGATGTTGTAGCCATACAGCGCATCCACCAGCTGCGCCCGCGACAGCACCCGGTCCGGGCGGGCCATCAGGGTTGCCAGCAGCCGGAACTCCGACCCGGTCAAGGACACTGGCACTGCGCCAAAGCGGCAGAGGTGGCGCTCCGCATTCAACTCCAGGCTGCCCTGCGCCAGCACCGCTTCGGGCTGTGCCGGGGCGGCGGGGGCGCTGCGTTTCAGGATCGCCTTGATCCGGGCCACCAGTTCGCGCGGGGAGAAGGGTTTGGTCAGGTAGTCGTCGGCGCCCAGCTCAAGCCCGACGATGCGGTCGATCTCGTCATCGCGGGCGGTGAGGAACAGGATCGGCACGTCGGAGGATTTGCGGATCTCGCGGCAGACCTCCAGCCCGTCCAGTTCCGGCAGCCCGATGTCCAGCACGATCAGGTCGGGGTTTTCCTCCCGGCTCGCGTTCAGCGCGGCGAGGCCGTCACTGGCAAAAAGCGTCTCAAAGCCTGCCTTTTCCACCGCGAAGCCGGTCACCTCAAGGATATCGGGATCGTCATCGACAACAAGAATGCGGGCTGGCATCAAATGGGGTCCTTCAATTTTGCCGCTGATAATAGGCTTGGATCCGCCACCTCCGAAAGCCCCATTCGCGCCAGTTGGTGATGGCGGTCTTGTAGAGGTCATAGTGCATTGCGCTGCCGCAGACCTGCTGTCCGGTTTCGGTTTCAAAGGCATGGACAGTGGGGTAGGCACCGGCACCGAGGCTGCAGATGTAGTATGTGTCCTGTTTCACCAGCGTACTGCCGTGGGTCAGGTTGTAGCGGGCGATGACCTCGGCGAAGTTCACGAAACCGCAGATGTAGAGGGTTCCTGCAAGGGCGGCAAAGCACCGGCGCAGCAGCCAGGCATTTCCGTGGCCGCGATGGATCTGCACCACGGTCAGCACCAGTCCCGCCAGCACCAGCGCCATCCAGATGAAGGCAGCAATCCGCAGGTAAGTCAGCGCATAGGCCCCGACATAATGATGCAGCCGGATGGCGGCGGTCAGCACCAGGAACATGTTCTGCGCCAGCCAGAGGTAGACCAGAGCGCGCAGGGTTCTGTCGGCGCCAGTCATGCTGCGCGTCACCAGCGTGAACACACCGGCCAGCAGTGCCGTCACCACCAGCGGATAGGATCCACGGTGGGCGTAAGAAGCATAGCTCATCCCTTCAGGCAGGGAGACGCCGCCGGTCAGGATGCCAAGATCCATCACCGTTTGGACCAGAAACAGCAGGTTGAACAGCACCAGCGAATTGCGCACCGAAACCGGGTTGATCAGAAAGGCGGCCCGGCTGGGGCCTGCCTTTTGCACGGAAACGGGCGGTGCTGCACTGCCCAGCCATGTCCCGCTGAGGTTGAGGCAGGGCCAAAGCAGCGCTGCCATCACGGTCCAGAACAGGAGCCGCAGCCAGAATTCCAGCTCGAACAGGCGGGCCGGATCCAGCTCTGCCAGAACCTCCTCCAGCACCGGGTTGGCGGCGGCCAGAAGCATCAGGAAAACCGCGCCCATGAGCAGCGGCAGCGCCATCGCTGCCGCCTGGCGGCGGGCGCCTGAGCTGAGGTCCGTGGCGGGCATGGCGCGGAATGCATCGCGCAGCAGCAGCGTGGCGCCGATGGTCGGCAAGCGCAGGGCGGTGCGCAGCGCCAGCCGTTCGCTGGCGGCCTGGCCGTAGACCGCCCAGACCACAAGGCAGACCAGACCGCCGAGGCTGAACAGAACCGACAGGAACTGCAGCTCAATGGCGGCGGGCAGATTGCTGAGCACAGCAAAACCTGCCGCACCGGCCCATTCCCGGGCTGTTGGCCGCCGCGGTTTCATCGCCATGACGGCAGCAGAGAGGATCAGCGCAAAAACCGCAACCGAGATGCCTGCGGGCTGTTCCCAGAACAGCCAGTCGGCAACTGCAACCAGGGCCGCCAGAAGCGGTATCGCATGGCGGATCCGTAAAGCGGCGATGAGCGGCCCGCCGTCCCGCGGGCGGCGGTGCGGAGCCTGCGGCGGCCCGTCCGCCGTTTCCAGCCACCACCCATCCAGCCTGATGCTGTCGGGCACCCCGTGAATAACCAGTTCCTGCCTCATGTCCTGTCTCCTGCTCTCAAATCTCTTTGCCAGGCAGGATGAGGCCCGCGCTTGCAGCTTTGGCGTGCTGTCTCCGCAGGTTTCAGGGGGCTTTTGTGCAGATTTCGTGCAGGGATGAAGTGTCCGCTGCTTGCCTTTGAAGGGAGAGATTCCGCGGGCTTCCCCAGGGTATGCCTCTGCAGTTTTCGGCTGCGGGTGCAGCGGGCCGCCTTCTCGGCGCCGTCGCGGCAGGCCGAGACGTGCTGCAGTCAGCGGTCCATCTTTTGTTCCGCAAAGGCCCGGGCCGCGGCCACCGCCTGCTGGTCCGGTTCAGCCCCGGTGAAGCCCAGCAGGTAGCCTTCCAGCCGGGCGGTGCGGGCCTGCATAGGCTCGCGCACTTCCAGTGCGTGGTAGCCGCATTGCATGAAGTAAAGGATCCGGGCGCGGGCCTCAGCTTCATAGGCGGAGTAGTCGTGGCGTTCGAACATCGCCGTCACCGCAGCCAGCCGCTGCGCATCCGCCGCGTCGATCCGGTTGCGCACCTTGCCGTCGCGGCGCGACCATTCGCGCACCGCAAAATCCAGGGAAGCGTCGAACAGGTCCGGGTCGACAAAACAGCGGAAGAAATTGCAGACCGCCCAGGAGATATTGGCGGCGGGCAGGTCGCAATGGTCGAGGATGGGCGCGGTGTTGCGCGCCTCCCAGTCGTCCAGCAGCGCCTCCAGAAGGTGTTTGCGGCTCTTGAAGTACCAGTAGAAACTGGAGCGCGATACGCCGAGCCGTTCGCCGATCGCCAGCACCTTGACCCCGGCCACCCCTTCGCTGACCAGCAGGTCGCGGGCCACGTTCAGCCAGTCCTCCGGCGTGACCTTCACATGGCCGCTGAGGGGTTCCTTCTCGGGGTTGTCCCGGTGCAGCACCGGGGCGGCGCGTCTGGCCATGTCAGCTCTCCGGCGGGGCGCCGCCTTCTGCGGTGCGCTTGGCGATGAAGGCTTGCAGCGCTTCAGCGCGGGTTTCGTCCGTCACAGGCCGGGTATCATGGGCGAGGATCTCCTTCCAGACCCGGGTGGCACGCTGGCTGGCGTCCAGACTGCCGCGTTCGGTCCAGGTGCCGAAATTGGCATAATCATGCACCACGGGTTCGTAGAATTCCGTACTGTAGCGCTCCATGGTCTGGGGCGCGGCAAAGAAATGCCCCTGCGGCTCCACCTGTGTCAGGGCGCTGGCGTAGCCGATTTCGTCTGTCCCGGCCTGGGCGCCTGCGCAAAGTTCGGCAATCATGTTCAGGACTTCGGCGTCGGTGACCAGTTTTTCGTAGGAGACGGACAGCCCGCCCTCCAGCCAGCCGGCCGAGTGAATGATCACGGTGGCGCCGGCCATCAGGCAACCCCAGAGCCCCATCTGGTTTTCATTGGCCGCCTGCACGTCGTTGCAGTTTGACGCGGACCCGGCGGCAGAGCGCCAGGGCAGACCAAGGTGCCGCGCCAGCTGGCCTGCGGCCAGGGAGGCTTGGAAATGCGCGGGCGTGCCGAATGCAGGCGCGCCGGATTTCATGTCCACGTTGGAGGTGAAAGTGCCATAACAGACCGGCGCGCCGGGATTAGCCAGTTGGGTGAGAGTGAGCGCGGCCAGCACCTCCGCATGGCTGAGGGTGATCGCGCCCGCGACGGTGATCGGTGCCATTGCACCCATCAGGGTGAAGGGCGTGATGATCGAGACCTGCCCGTGGTGTGCAAAGTCGATGAGGCCTTGCGCCATCGGAATGTCCAGCGTGCGCGGGCTGTTGGTGTTGATGATGGTGTAGCATCGCGGCTCCGACTGGAACTCCGCGTCAGACAACCCGCGGAAGTCGCGGATCATCTCGAAGCAGTCCATCACCTGCGGCGTGCCGCGTGAGAAGATGAAGGGGAACTTGTCGGTCCGGGTCATCTGCGCCTCAGTGGTGAAGTAATGGCGCAGATGGATGGGGACGTCCTGCGGTTCCACCTGGGGGGAGATCATGTGGAAGACGTCGAAGTGATGGGTAAGCTGCAGGTATTCCAGGTAATCCCGGGCTGAGCCGGGGCGGCGGCCGCGTTCCAGATCGGTGGCATTTGGCGCGCCTGCCCCTGCCTGGAACACCAGGCTGCCCAGCTCCAGCGTGATATCGCGCTCCCGTGCGCCCGCCCGGCAGGTGATTGAGCGGGGGGCAGTGGCCAGCGCCGCCTCCACCATGTCGCGGCCGATATAGACCATTTCGCTGTCTTCATCGACGCGGGCGCCGCCTTTGGCATAGACTTTGCGCGCCTCCGGCAGCAAAACCTTCATGCCCAGTTCCTCGAGCATCTTCAGCGCGGTTTCATGCATGTCCGCGATCTGATGCGCCGGGAAGACCTCTATTTGCGGGAAGGGGTTTCTTAGCTGGCGGTAGTTTGTGGTGCGTTGCGGGGCAGGGGCGGTGTCGCCCCCGCGTCCCCGCCGTCTGCGCCCGCGTTGGTTGCCTTCATTCTCAAAGGTCATCGGATCAGCCTCTCATCGCTTTGCCGGAGGGGTCGTAGGGGGAGGGGGCAATCACGCGCGCAGGGCGTTCCTGCCCCACGATATGCACGGTCAGTTCCGTTCCTTCGGCGGCTGCGTTGCGGTCCACCATCGCCATGGCGAGCGACTTGCCCGTGGTGTGGCCATAGCCGCCGGAGGTGACAAAGCCGACGCGGGTTCCGCTCTGCCAGACGGGTTCATAGCCGCTGGCGTCTGCATCCGTGGCGTCCACCTCAAGGGTCACAACAACCTGACCCGGGCCGCCCGCGTCGCGTTCCTTCATCGTGGCGGCGCGGCCGATGAAGTCCTTGTTCCAGTCAATCCAGCGGTCCATGCCGGTCTGCGCTGCGGTGTAGCCTTGGGTGAACTCCGCGCTCCAGATGCCGAAGCTTTTTTCCAGTCGCAGGCTCAGGAGCGCGTTGAAGCCGACTTCGCGGAGGCCAAGGTCTGCACCGGCCTCCAGCAGGGTTTCGCGCAGGGTGATGTGCTCGGCAGCGGAGCAGTGGAGTTCATAGCCCAGTTCACCTGCAACCGAGAGGCGGCCCACCTTGAGGCGCAGCATGCCGATGTCGAAGGTGCCGCAGCCCATGAAGGGCAGGTCAGCGATGGGGCCGTCGGTTAGCTTTTCCAGCACCTTGCGGCTGTTGGGACCTGACAGGCTGAATCCGGTAATCGCATCGGTCACGTCGCGCACCGCGACACCCTCATCCATGTGATCCTGGAACCAGCGCATGTGCCATTCGCGCAGGTAGTAGCTGCCCATAATCCACCAGGTGCCATCCCCCCAGTTAAAGACCGTGAGGTCGCCCTTGAGGCGGCCCTCGGGCGACAGCATCGGCGCCAGCTTGGCGCGGCCGGGTTTGGGCAGTTTCGACGCCATGAGGCGGTCGAGCCAGGCCTCGGCGCCGGCGCCCGTGACCTCGAACCGGGAGAAGGTGGAGATGTCCAGAAGCCCCACGGCCTCGCGCACTGCCTTGCATTCCTCTGCGACGATGCCAAAGGCGTTGGAGCGTTTCAGGGTCGGGGTTTCGGTGAAGTCTTGCGACGGGGCGAAGTAAAGCGGGATCTCCAGCCCGTAACTGGCGCTCCAGCGGCAGCCAGCGGCTGTCATGCCGTCATAGGCGGGGGCCTTTTTCAGCGGACGGCCTGCGGGCAGCTGCTCATTCGGATAGGTCATCACGAAGCGGCGGGTGTAGAACTGGCCGGTGGTTTCCTTGATGAAACGCTTGTTCTGCGCATAGTCGCCGAAACGCGCCACATCCATGCCGAACACATCCGCCTCCGGCTCGCCGTGGATCATCCATTCGGCCAGCGACTTGCCGACGCCGCCGCCCTGCAGGAAACCGGCCATCACGCCGCAGGCGCACCAGTAGCCGGGCTTGCCGCGCACCGGGCCCACCAGCGGGTTGCCGTCGGGGGCAAAGGTGAAGGCGCCGTTGACCCAGGTTTTGACCCCGGTGGTTTGCAGCGCCGGGTAGCGTTCGAACCCCAGTGTCAGTTCGCGCTCAATCCGGTCGGGGTCTTCCTGCTGCAGTTCGAAGCCGTATTCCCAGGGCGCGCCGTCCATCATCCAATGCTGGTGGTCGATCTCGTAGATGCCGAGCAGAATGCCTTTCTGATCCTGCCGCATGTAGGTGAAGCCTTCGAGGTCGACGGTCATCGGCACCTCGAAATCGAGCTGTTCCAGCGCGGGGATGGTGTCGGAGATCAGATAGTGGTGGTTGAGCGGTGAGACCGGCAGTTCTATGCCAGCCATCCGGCCCACCTGCTTGGCCCAGAGGCCCGCGGCGTTGACCACATGTTCGGCGTGGATGGTGCCCTTTTCGGTCACGACCTGCCAGCCGCCCTCCACCTGATGCAGCTCCAGCACCCGGTTGTGCTCGATCACCTCGGCGCCGCGTTTCTTTGCCGCTCCGGCATAGGCGTGCACGGTGCCGGTGGTGTCGACATAACCCTCGCGGTCGGCCCACATGCCGCCGAGGATGCCCTCGGTGGACATGATCGGACACAGTTCGCCTGCCTCCTGCGGTGTGATCAGGCGGCAGTCGTCGATGCCGATCGACTGGAAGGTGCGGTAGGCCGATTGCAGCCATTCCCAGCGGTCCGGGGTGCCCGCCAGCGTCATGCCGCCGGTCATATGCATGCCGACGGACTGGCCGGATTCCTGTTCGATCTCGGACAGGAGGTCGATGGTATAGGCCTGCAGCGAGGCGATGTTGGGATCTGCGTTCAGCGCGTGGAAGCCGCCCGCCGCGTGCCAGCTGGACCCTGCTGTCAGCACCGAGCGTTCGATCAGGCAGACATCACTCCAGCCGAATTTCGCCAGGTGGTAGAGGACAGAGGTGCCGACAACACCGCCCCCAATGACAACGGCACGATAGTGCGACTTCATGGCTTTGCTCCCTGTCTGCCGTCACCGGGCAGGCGGGGATCTCCCCCGAATCCGCCCTTTGGACATTTCTGTCCAATTCATCGACGATCCTGGACAGTCTTGTCCAGAGAAAATTTCAGGGTCTCACGCGAGGATGCTATTTGGCGGGTGTGCCGCTACTGACCTGGGTTTCCGCCCAGGTGCCGGTGCGCAGGGTTTGAGCGGCAAACCTTCCCGGGCCGGTTCGCCAGGGCAGGGCGGCTTCCAGCCACAATCCCTTGTGAAGGGTAAAGCGCCAGCCGCGCTGTGCGCGTTCAAAGGCGGTCACGTCCGGATGGTCTTCTTCCAGCAGCTCCACCGTGCCGGTCAGCAGCAGAAGGCTGCCGGTCTCGAAGTCCGGGAAGGCCAGGCCGGCGCGCGGGTTCAGCAGGAAATTTCCCAGCGTGTTGAAGTGGTTGTTGCCGCGAAAATCCGGGATGGTGAGGGTATTGCCCGCCACCCGGACAAAGCCGGGCCGCCCGCCGCGGTGGGAGACATCGACACCCTCGCGATCCGGGTTCGCGGCGGCGGGGATGTGGCTGGCGACAAAGAATGTGTCGGCCTGGGCGATCAGCGCGCTGTGCTCCGGCCGCAGGTCTGTAAAGGCCTGCGGGGGCGCGGCGGGCACGTCATCAGCGGGGATCAGATCGCGCTCCTGGATATATTGCGGGCAGTTGCCAAAGGACTGGTCCACCCGCAGGGTGAAACCTTCCGGGCCTGCTGAAACAATCCGCCCGTTCAGCCGGTTGCGGCGGCGGCTGTGCAGCTCAATCCCCAATAGCCCCAGCGGTGCGCCCTCGCGGATGGCGGCCTGGACCGGGTCCCCCGCAGTTCCATTCAGCGTTACTCGCAGGTGCTCCGGGTCGGGCGAGACGGCAAATCCGGGGGCACCGCTGAGCAGGCTGGCCCAGGGCCAGCCGTCCGCGTCCACTGCACCGGCGGCGAGGAACGGCAGCTGGGCGAAGAACTCCCGATGCTCCTCAGGCATGAAGGGGCGGATCATCCGGCGGCCCAGGGTTTCTGCCATGTCGCGCTTGCCCGCGCGGCGCTGCATTTCCTGTTCGCCTGCGTGGAAGGGTGAGGGGCTGTCTGCGTCATGGGGCATTGGAGCCTCCTTTAGCTGGAGCGGTGCGGCGGCGGCCCGGTGGACCGCCGCCGGCGGGATCAGGCAGCCAGCCCAACCTTGGTTGCGGGCATCGGCTTGAAGCCTTTCAAAGCTTCGATGTTTGCCAGCAGGGCGCGGACGTTGGGGTAAGGCTCCAGCGAGATGCCGCCCTCCGGCGCGTGGGCGATGTAGGAGTATGCTGCCACGTCAGCGATGGTGGGGGTGTCGCCGACCAGGAAGCTGCGGCCCTCCATATGGGCGTCGATCTTGCCCAGCACACGGGCCGCAACGGTTGCGCAGAAGTCTGCATCCAGCGGCGCATTGAAGACGTTGATCAGCCGCGCCGCCGCCGGGCCAAAGGCAATCTCGCCTGCCGCAAGGGTCAGAAACTTCTGCACCTCGGCCTCTTGGACCGGATCGGAGGGCAGCCAGGACGGCGCGTATTTGCGGGCGAGGTAGACCAGGATGGCGTTGGAATCGCTGATGACGGTTTCACCGTCCTCGATCACCGGCACCTGGCCTGCGGGGTTCAGCGCCAGGAAGGGCGGCTGTTTGTGCTCGCCAGCGGCGAGGTCGACGTTCACAACCTCATGGGCGAGGCCGGTGAGGCTGGCAAACAGCTCCACCCGGTGGGCGTGGCCGGAGAGGGGAAAGCTGTGGATGCGGATCTGATGTGCCATGTCTGGGGTCCTTTGCTGCGGCAGGGGCCGCTGGTTTCTGAAGACACCCGGTAGATACACCGTGCCTAGCATGGCGATAATATTCCAATTCATGGAATGATTATGTATATATCGTTCATAACTGATGCCGGAGGCCCTGGGATGGACAAGCTGGACTGCATGCGCGCCTTTGCCGCCGTGGCGGCGCAAAGCTCCTTTACTTCCGGCGCACGGCAGCTGGGGATCAGCACCAAGCTGGCCAGCAAGTATGTCGCCCGGCTGGAGGAGCAGCTGGGCGCGCAGCTGCTCAATCGCACCACCCGCAAGGTGACGCTGACCGATACCGGGCGGGCCTATCTGGAGCGGTGCCTGCCTTTGCTGGATCAATTCGACGAGCTGGAGGACGTGGTGCAGCTGCGCCAGCAGGAGCTGGCAGGCCCGATCCGCATCACCGCGCCTACTGGTTTCGGCAGCCGGGAACTGGTGGAGGCACTGCAGCCGTTCCAGCAGGCGCACCCCAAGGTGTTGGTGGAGCTGGTGCTGTCCGACCGGCATCTGCCGATGCTGGAGGAGGGGGTGGATCTGGCTGTGCGTTTTGGCGCCCTGAAGGATTCGACGCTGGTCGCCCGCAAGCTGTGCGGCATGCGGCTGGTGGTGGTGGCCTCGCCCGGCTATCTGGCCACGCATGGCGAACCGGCCGAGCCGGAGGCGCTGGCCACCCACAATTGCCTGCTGCAGATGACCTCGCCGCAGCCCGATGCCTGGGTCTTTGGCCAGGGTGCTGCGCAACGGACCGTCACCGTCAGCGGCAGCTTCCGCGCCAACTCCCCCCGGGCGGTGGCGCATATGGCCGCCAGCGGGCTCGGCATTGCCCGCTGCCCGCATTACACCGCGCTGCCGTTCCTGCGCGACGGCAGGCTGCAAGTGCTTTTCGAACAACAGGAAACTGACCCGGCAACGCTTTACGCCGTTTATCCCTCCAGCCGCCACCTGACGGTGCGGATCCGGGCACTGATTGATCATCTGGCAGGTTGCTTCGGACAAGGCTTTTCAGCCTGAGAACCTGCTGCTTCTTTCTGGTGACCAGTACCCCGGGGAGCGCGAGGGGCCGGCCCCTCGCATCTGCAGCAAGGCCATTATCATGCAGTTGCAGCAATTCGGGCAACAATATTGCCCTATATATTTTATGCTTGAAATATATATTCAAGCCTGCGTAGGCTGATCCCGAGGGCTGGCGCAAGATCAGCCGCGACGATGCCGGCTGTGGCGGGTCTTGGCTTCTGCCGGGGCGGCGTTAAAGTCGCAAGCATTTGATCAAGAACCCAGGCCCCCAAGGGCCGGTCATATTCTGGGAGGAAAGACGTAATGAAGACCATTCGGATGCTTGCAATGGCGGCTGCGATTCCGGCGCTGGCTGTTGCAGCCCAGGCGGATACCAAGATCGGTATGATCACCACATTGTCCGGCGGCGGCGCCGGGCTGGGCGTGGATGTACGCGACGGTTTCATGCTGGCGATCGAACAGGATGGCCGCGAGGGTGTCGAGGTGGTGATTGAGGACGATCAGCGCAAGCCCGACGTGGCGGTGCAGATCGCCGACCGGATGATACAGTCCGAGAAGGTGGACATCCTGACCGGCATCATCTGGTCGAACCTTGCGATGGCGGTGGTGCCTGCGGCAACCGCGCAGAACGTGTTCTACCTGTCGCCGAACGCCGGCCCCTCGGCGCTGGCGGGCAAGCGCTGCCATCCGAATTACTTCAACGTCGCCTGGCAGAACGACAACCTGCACGAGGCCGCGGGCGCCTATGCCAACGAGGCAGGGCTGAAGAACAGCTTCATCCTGGCGCCGAACTACCCGGCGGGGCAGGACGCTCTGACCGGCTACAAGCGGATGTATGGCGGCGAACTGGCGGGTGAGATCTACACCAAGCTGGGTCAGACCGATTATGCCGCCGAAATCGCGCAGATCCGGGCGTCCGGAGCCGACTCGGTCTATTTCTTCCTGCCCGGCGGCATGGGGATTTCCTTCCTCAAGCAATATGCGGGCAGCGGCGTGGACCTGCCGGTGGTGGGACCGGCGTTCTCCTTTGACCAGGGCATCCTGCAGGCGGTGGGCGACGCGGCGCTGGGGGTGAAGAACACCTCGCAGTGGAACAAGGACATCGACAATGAGGCCAACGCTGAATTTGTTGTGTCCTTCCAGGAGAAATACGACCGCCTGCCGTCGCTTTATGCTAGCCAGGGCTTTGACACTGCCAACCTGATCCTGAGCGCGCTGGACAAGGCGGAGGTGTCTGATCAGGACAGCTTCCGAGCGGCGCTGAAAGCGGCGGAGTTCGCATCGGTTCGCGGTGATTTCAAATTCGGCGACAACCACCACCCGATCCAGGACATCTATGTGCGTGAGGTGATCAAGGAAGGCGACGTCTTCACCAACAAGATCATCGCCACCGGCCTGAGCGATCACGCCGACGCCTACGCGGCCGAGTGCAAGATGTAAGACCTGACCCGGACGGGGGCGCCTGAGGTGCCCCCGCACACGGCAAGACTTCCCCTTCGGAAAATCAAATGACGTATATTCTAGTTCTGGAGCAGATCCTGAATGGGCTCCAGCTCGGGATGATGCTGTTTCTAATGGCAGCCGGGCTGACGCTGGTGTTCGGGGTGATGGGGCTGATCAACCTGGCCCATGGCTCGCTCTATATGGTTGGCGCCTTTGCCGCCGCGGCAGTGGCGGGCTGGACCGGATCGTTCCTGCTGGCGCTGATTGCAAGCCTGGCCGCCGCCGCGGCGGCCGGCGCGCTGATGGAGCTGGTGGTGATCCGGCGCCTCTACCGGCGCGACCATCTGGACCAGGTGCTGGCGACCTTTGCGCTGATCCTGATTTTCTCTGAGGGCACACGCTGGCTGTTCGGTTCTTTCCCGCTGTTCCTGGACGTGCCGTCCTACCTGTCGGGGCCGGTGAGCCTGCCGGGGGGTATTCAATATCCGCTGTACCGGCTGACGATCATCTTGATCGGCTTGGCCATTGCCGCCGGGCTGTTCCTGCTGATTGCGCGCACGCGCATCGGCATCCAGATCCGGGCGGGCGAGGCCGACCGGGAGATGATTGCCGCGCTTGGCGTTGATATTTCCAAGCTCTACACGCTGGTATTTGCGCTCGGCGCGGCGCTGGCCGGGCTGGCAGGCGCGCTGGTCGGCGCGATCCAGTCGGTGCAGGTCGGCATGGGCGAGCCGGTGCTGATCCTGGCCTTTGTGGTGATCGTGATCGGCGGCATCGGCTCCATCAAAGGCGCGTTGGCCGGGGCGCTTCTGGTGGGGATGACCGATACGCTGGGCGGTGTGTTCCTGCCGCAGCTGTTTGCAGTCTTCATGGACCCGGCCAGTGCGGCCTCTGCCGGGGCGTCGCTGGCCTCGATGCTGATCTATATCCTGATGGCGGCGATCCTCTTGGTGCGCCCCTCTGGCCTTTATGGAGGGAGCGCATGATGCTGACGCGCGAGAGCCTGCTCAATTGGGCGATGATTGCGGCGCTGCTGGTCGTGCCGCTGGCCGCCTGGAGCCTGGATGAGCCGTTCATCATTACGCTGGCGACCAAGGCCGCGATCCTGGCGCTGGCCGGGGTTGGGCTGAACATTGCCCTAGGGCTTGGCGGGCTGATCAGCCTGGGCCATGCGGCGTTTTTCGGAATCGGCGGCTATGCCATGGGCATTCTGGCCGCCCATGCCCAGAACTATGAGCCGCTGTTTGAGTGGCCGTTCCTGTTTGAGGGCAGCAACCAGATGCCGCTGATCTGGCTGGTGGCGGTAGTGTTCAGCGCGCTTGCGGCGCTGGTGATCGGCGCGCTGTCTTTGCGCACTTCGGGCGTATATTTCATCATGATCACCCTCGCCTTCGGGCAGATGCTCTATTACTTCGCAATCAGCTGGAGTGCCTATGGCGGCGAGGACGGGCTGTCGATCTGGGTGCGGAATGAATTCCCAGGTCTCAACACCCTGGATCCGATCCAGTTCTTTGCCATTGCCTATGTCATCCTCTGCCTGGCGCTGGTTTTCGCGGCGCGGCTGGCGCGCTCACCCTTCGGGCTGGCTCTGGCGGCGGCGCGGCAGAATGAGGACCGGGTGCAGGCGGTGGGCCTCACACCGTTCGTCTTACGGCTGACGGCCTTTGTGATTTCCGGCGCCATCACCGGGCTGGCGGGGGCGCTGTTTGCCGATTTGAACCGGTTCGTCAGCCCGACCATGCTCAGCTGGCACACCAGCGGCGAGATCATGATCTTTGTGATCCTCGGCGGGGTCGGGCGGCTTTACGGTCCGGTTGCCGGTGCCGCGCTTTATATTCTGCTGGAGCATCTTCTGGGCGGGATCAGCGATTACTGGCAGATTTTCCTAGGCGTGCTTCTGCTGCTCATCGTGCTCTTTGCCCGCGGCGGGTTGATTGGAGCGCTGGCTGGACGGGAGAAGGCACATGGCTGATGTGGTTCTGAAAACCGATAGGCTCAACAAGTGCTTTGGCGCGCTGAAAGCAAGCAGCGATGTTTCCCTGGACCTGCGGTCCGGAGAAATTCACGCGCTGATCGGGCCGAACGGGGCGGGCAAGTCCACTCTGATCAAGCAGATCGCGGGCAACCTAGTGCCGGACAGCGGCACGGTCGAGCTGCTGGGGCAGGATGTGACCGCGCTGGATACGGTGGCGCGGGCGCGGATGGGGCTGGGGCGGACGTTCCAGATCTCCGCACTGGCGATGGAATACACGGTGCTGCAAAACGCGGTGCTGGGCGCGCTTGGCGGGCGGGGCCGGGTCTTCCATTTTTTCCGCAATGTGATGAAGGACCCGGAACTGCTGGAGCAGGCGCGCGACGCGCTGGAGCGGGTCGGGCTGACGCAGGATGCCAACCGCCGTACCGCGGATCTGTCGCACGGCCAGCGCCGCCAGCTGGAGGTGGCGGTGGCGCTGACGCTGAAACCGAAGCTGTTTCTGATGGATGAGCCGATGGCGGGCCTGGGCACTGCCGGGTCCAAGGCGCTGACCGGGTTCCTGGATGGCTTGCGGCAAGAGGCTCCGATTCTGCTGGTGGAGCACGACATGGATGCGGTCTTTGCCCTGGCGGACCGGATCAGCGTGCTGGTCTACGGCCAGATCATCGCCACCGGCACCGCGGACGAGATCCGCGCCAATGCCGAGGTGCGCCGCGCCTATCTGGGAGAGGAGGATGCCGCATGAGCCTGCTGTTATTGCAAGGGGTTGAGGCCTCCTACGGACCGGCGCAGGCGCTGTTCGGCGTCAGCCTGGAGATCGGCGAGGGCGAGGTGGTGGCGCTGATGGGCCGCAACGGCATGGGCAAATCCACCACCATCAAGACGATTTGCGGGATGCTGGCGGCCTCCAAGGGGGAGCTGACGTTCGACGGCCACGACCTGCGCCAGCTGCCGTCGCACAAGATCGCCCGGCTGGGAGTTGGTCTGGTGCCGGAAGGCCGGCGCTGTTTCGCGCCGCTGACGGTGGAGGAGAACCTGATTGCCGCGGCCTGTCCCGGCCCTTGGGATATGGCCAAGGTGGCAGAGCTGTTTCCGCGGCTGGAGGAGCGCCGGACGCAGGCTGCCGGGTCGTTGTCGGGCGGGGAGCAGCAGATGCTGACCATTGGCCGCGCCCTGATGACCAATCCGCGGCTGCTGATCCTGGATGAGGCAACCGAAGGCTTGGCGCCGGTGGTGCGGCAAGAAATCTGGGCCGCCATTGCCCGGCTGAAGCGCGAGGCGGGTCTGTCGATCCTGGTGGTGGACAAGTCGCTGAAGGAGCTTTCCGCCGTCGCCGACCGCGCGGTTATACTGAACAAGGGCAGCAACGCCTGGGAAGGCCGGATAGGTGAGCTGCCTGCGGATATTGCGGACCGGTTCCTGGGGGTCTAGGTAAGCGGCATGTAATGAGACTTATGTTAAGTTAGATCCGTTTCCCCGCATTGTGAATTTCCCCCGGCTGATGCCGGGGAACTATGTTCAAGCGCTCATTCGGTGCGGTTCTCTGGCGAACTCTTGGGCTGGTGCTGAACCGCTGCCGCCCAGGTCAAAGCGGCCAACAACATCCGTCAGGCTTTGTGATTCATTCTGCAAGAGCTGGCTGGCTGCCGCGGCTTCTTCGGACATGGCTGCGTTCTGCTGGGTCATATTGTCCAGCTGATGCATGGCGCCGTCGATTTTCTCCAACCCTTCGGACTGGATGCGGACGCCGTCAGCGATTTCAGTCACCAGCCCGGAAACGGCTGAGACCTGCTCGATGATGCTGGTCAGCGCATCGCCTGCGCGGCCCACCATGGCAACGCCATTGGCAACGTGCTCCTCACTGGCGGAGGTCAGCCCCTTGATCTGCCCTGCGGCATTGGAGGCGCGTTGCGCCAGTGCGCGCACTTCAGAGGCGACCACGGCAAAGCCTGCCCCGGCGGGACCCGCTCGGGCGGCTTCGACGCCCGCGTTCAGCGCCAGAAGGTTGGTCTGGAAGGCAATGTCGTCGATCATGTTGATGATCTTGGAAATCTCCGCCGAGGCTTCCTGAATCTGATCCATTGCCGCCACCGCCGAGGTTACTACATCGGTGCTTTGCTCTGCCTCGCTGCGGGCGCCGCGCATAGTCTCGTCCATCCGGCCTGCCCGGTCGGCGGTATTGCGGATGCCACCGGTCAGCTCGCGGATGGCGCCTGCGGTTTCTTCCAGTGTCGCTGCCTGGCTCTCGGTGCGATGCGCCATCTCAGTTGCTGCGCCGCGCTGTTCTTCTGAGAAACGGCCGACGTTTTCTGCAGCATCGACAACCTCGCCCATAGAGCTGCGCAGGCGCTCCAGGCTGCGGTTGAAGTTTTCCCGCAGGGTTTCGTAATGCCCGTCGAATGGCGCCTGGATGTCGCAGGCCAGGTTGCCGCGCTGCAGTTCCGACAGGGCCGCGCTCATGCTTTCGACCACGGCGGCGGTATGGCGGGCAGCCTCTACTTCGCGGGCTGCGGCCTCATCGGCGTCCTTCAGCTTGCCGCGGAAGGTGTCGAGGCTGCGGGCCAGATCGCCAAGCTCATCACCGCGGGCGAGGCCCTGGATTTCAGAATTGTAATCTGCATCGGCCAGCGCATTGGTGGCTTCGCGCAGAGCGTGGATCGGACGGGTGACGCTGCGCGCCGCCAGCCAGGAAACACCGATCGCGGCCAATAGCGCCGCGCCGATCATGGCAGCCGCAATCAGGCGGATACGCTCGACAACGGCAAAGGCGGTATGTTCGTCGGTTTCCAGCACCAGCGACCAGTCGAATCCGGGCAGGTCCAGCGGCATTACCTGCGCAATGGCGCGTCCGCCCATTGAGGAGGCGACACCTTCGAACTGGCCTGCCTCGCGCGACTTGGCGGCCTCGATCTGCGGTGATCCCGTAAGTTTCTGCAGTGCCGGAAACAGGCCCACAACGGAGGACGGGCTGCGGGCTACACCGTCGCTGCTAACCACATAGATGTTCTGATGGGTGCCGCCGGACAGGTTGCTGGTCAGCGCCTTGACGACGCCATCGGTGCCGAGCTGGATGGCAATCACCCCGGCGATTTTACCGTTCTTGGCAAACACTGGTGCGGCCATGAAGGCTGCGGCGTCCGGACTGTGGCTGTAAGCGGAAAAATCTGCCACCGCGATTGTGCCTGCTTCTGCCTCCAGCGCTGCCTGGAACACCTGCGACAGACCGCTGTCAGGCGCTTCCTGAACACCGGTCATGAAATCGTCCTGTTTTTTCACCGAATAGACCACCTGCCCGGCGGGGGTGATCAGATACAGGTCCTGATAACCGTTGAGGCGCAGGCTTTGCAGGAAAGTGGGGTGATAGGTGACATGCGACTGGTTGTAGTAGGAACCGTCGCCCGCATCTGTCAGCTCCTCCCGCTGGTCCGCAGCGTTGGGGTTTCCGGCGGCGTAGGTCTGTTTCAGATAGGCGACGGGGTCGTCTTCCTCAACCATGCCGATCACCCGCTCGAAATTGCTGATGGCGCGGAACACCGCAGGCTGCCCTGCCAGGCTGGAGAGGTCGGAGCGCGCGGCCTTGATCAGGAAGCCAAGTGCCTGGGCGCCGGACTTGGCCTCGATCTTTTGGGCGGCAAAGGCGTTTTCTCGGATGCTGCGCTCTGCCATGGAATAGACCAGAACGGACACGGTGACGAGAAACACACCCGTCAGCGCAACCATGATCAGCGGCAGTTTCAGTTTCAGCGGCAGTTTCGTTAGTCGGGGCATTGGCCAGGGTCTCCTGCAGTCTGCGGCGCCCGGTCGCACCGGGGCCTGAAGGAGTCATAGTCTGGAAAGTCCTGATAAAGTGTGTACCGCAAATAGGCCGCAAATGAAGTTTTCCGGAATCTTTGCGTATTTGATGCCGCAAATTTGAATCGTGTGCCAATCCGGCCGGAAAGATGCCTGAAGCACTTATTTTTAAGGCCCTGCTAGTGCGTTGAGTCAGGAAATGCGCTGCGGGAATGACGCAAACTGTCAGGTCTGAACATATTCACATTCCGTAGTTTTGCATCCGCAAGACGTTCGCTTTAGCCGGCCGCCGGCAAGGCCCGTGGCGGGTTTTCAAGTTGTCATTCATGTTAAACCAAACCAAAAATCACTCATGGACAAAAAAGACCGTGAAATTCTGAGGCTGATACAGGCCAATGCCCAGCTGACCGCTGAAGCGATCAGCCAGGAGGTCGGCCTGTCAGCGCCCGCGGTGCAGAAACGGCTGAAGAAGCTGCGTGACACCGGGGTGATCGAAAGGGAAATCGCGATCCTGTCGCCGTCCAAGATGGGCCGGGAGATGACGGTGATCGTGCAGGTTGTGCTGGAGCGTGAAAGCCGGATGCATCTGGATGCCTTTAAGCGCAAGATGCGCAAGGCGCCGCAGGTGCAGCAGTGTTACTACACCACTGGAGAGGCGGACTTTATTCTGATGGTGATTGTGAAAGACATCAAGGAATACGAAGCCTTCACCCAGGAGTACTTCTTTGATGAATCCAACGTCAGCCGGTTCACATCTTCTGTGGTGATGGATCGGGTCAAGGTGTCGCTGGACATCATTTGAACAGTTTCGGCTCAGGTCCGGGCAAGTAGCGCATCGGCCGCCGGGAGGGTGTGAGCGGCGGTCAGCGTGTCCAGAAACAGCTTGGTGATGCGGTTCACCGCAGGGCGTCTGCGGGTGACAGCCGCAAATTGGCTGCGGTAGCGGATCTCCTCGGGCAGCACTGCTTTCATCAGTCCTTTTCGGATATAACCCTCGGCCATATGGTCCGGGAGGAACCCCAGATAGCTGCCGGACATGATGAGGATCGCCAGTGCCTGTTCATTCTGCACTTTCGCGGCGCGGCGGAAACCCAACGTCTGACCAACATGCAAGTTAGGGGAGTTCACCCGGATTCCCGCATAGTTCATTGCCTGCACATCCGACAGGCTCAGAGCGGATAGGTCGCGGTCCATGAACGGGTGCCCCTTGCCGCAGTAAAGGAACATGTTTTCACCATAAAGCGGCATGTAATCAAGGCTGGGGGACGGCCGGTGCAACGCAAGAATGCCAATGTCGAGCTGGCCGCTGATCACCTTGGTTTCGATCACGTTGGGCGGCTCCAACGATAAATCGATTTCCACCGCGGGGGCGGCTTTGTTGAAGGCCCGGATGCCGCCCGGGACGAAGGCTTCCGGATTTGAGGCGCATTGATCGAACAGCGCAATCCGGATGGTTCCGGCCAGTTGCTGCTTGATTTCATTCACCTCGGCGCGGAAATCCGCCACAGAGATCAGCAGCCCTTCGGCGGAGCGCAGCACCTTGGCGCCATCGTCTGTCAGGGAAAACCCCGCAGGCCCCCGGTTGCAAAGCTTCAGGTCCAGCCGCAGTTCAAGGTCAGCAATGTATTTGGAAATCGTCGATTTGCCGATGTTCAGTTCGCTTTCGGCGGCAGCCAGACCACCACTTTCGGCCACTGCCTTGAACACGCGAAGTAATTTCAGATCGGCGTCTGCGACATGTTTGAGATGGGTTTTGCGGGCCATTTTAAAGTTCGATAAATGTGAAACCTTGAGCTCAATAGTTTACATTCTAGAAACATAGAACGCAATGTAGCCTCCCGCAGACCAAGGCTGGAACCGGCTGGCAGATGTGCTGTGGAGGGCGCGCCGCCCCGGACCTTGGGACCCAAGATGACAATACGGGAGGAAGTTATGTCATTTCTCAAGAAGGTCTGCACGCTGACTGCGGCCGTTTCTGCTGCCGCAATGCTGACCACCGGCGCTGTTTCCGCCAAGAACTTCAAGATCGCCGTGGGTGACGGCGCTGGCAGCTCGCAAGAAGGCACCGGCAAGTTCTTTATCGAGGCGCTGGAAGAAAAATCCGGCGGCAAGCACACCGGCACCATGTTCCTGAACGGCCAGTTGGGCTCTGAGCAGGACACCGTGAACGAGGCCGCAATCGGCACCTTGGACATGTCGCTGCTGGCAATCAACAACGTCACGCCGTTCTCGCCGACCGTCGGCGTGTTCACCCTGCCTTATGTGATCCTGTCGCTGGAAGATGCGGAGAAGCTGACCCAGGGCCCGATCGGCCAGGAGCTGACCGAAAACACCATCCGGGACGCCGGCGTGCGTATCCTGGCCTGGACCTACACCGGCTTCCGCCGTCTGACCAACTCCAAGAAGCCGGTCACCACCGTGGCTGACCTGCAGGATCTGGTCATCCGCGTTCCCAAGAACGAAATCATGATCGAGACCTACAAGTCCTGGGGCATCAACCCGACTCCGATGGCCTGGTCCGAGACTTTCACCGGCCTGCAGACCAAGGTTGTTGACGGCCAGGACAACCCCTACACCACCATCAACGCGATGAAGTTCTACGAAGTGCAGGAATATGTGACCAACCTGCGCTACATCTTCTCGATCGAGCCGCTGATCGTGTCTGAGGCAGTGTTCCAGGACCTGTCCGAAGAAGACCAGCAGATCCTGATCGAGGCGGGCAAGGAAGCGACCGTGAAGTCGGCTCAGTTCCTGCGCGACATCGAGGCCCAGATCAAAGAAGAACTGCTGGCCAAAGGCATGCAGATCGATGATCCGGCAAACGACGAAGCCGAGTTTATCAAGCTGGCGACCGAGGCAGTCTGGCCGCAGTTCTATGACTCCATCGGCGGTGTCGAGAAGCTGAACACCGTGCTGACCACCATTGGCCGTGATCCGGTTCAATAAGACTCTGACAGACCTATAAAAATAACGAAGCAGCGCCGCGGCGCTGCTTCGCACAGGGGAGGAGTGCATCATGTTCTGGAAATTCCTGGAAAATATAGAAAGCTATATCTGCCGAATATTGCTGTCCGGCTTTGTCATTCTGCTGTTTGTGCAGATCGTTTCGCGCGAGGTGTTCGGCCATTCGTTTTCATGGATCGAAGAGCTGTCGGTCTACATGTTCGTCTGGTTCGTCTACTTTGGTGCCAGCTATGCCGCGCTGAAAGGCGCGCATAACCGGGTCACCTTCCAGTTCAAGTTCCTGCCTGCGGGCTGGATCAAGTACATTGAGGCCTTTGCCGACCTCTTCTGGCTGTTCTTCAACTGCTATTTCCTGTGGCTGGCCACCGATTTCGTCTTCAACAAGATGAACAAGTTCTGGAAGTCGCAGACCTTGGGCATTGAGATGAAATACATCTACATGGTGCTGCCCATTGCCTTTGCGCTGATGACGATCCGCATTTTGCAGGTGAATTACCGCAAGCTGATCCGCGGCGAAGATATCCATGATCCAGACCAGATCGACCTTGATGAAATCAAGGCCGCCGCTGGCGTGGACAAGCGCACGTAACCGGGAAGGGACAGGACTATGGAAACCGAAATCGTCACGATCCTGTTTGGATCCTTTCTGCTGCTGCTGCTTTTGGGTGCGCCTATCACCGTCGCGCTGGGGGTATCGTCGCTGCTGTCGTTCCTCTATCTGGATGAAAACCCGATCAAATTCGTGCAGATCGCCTTTACCTCTGTCGGCTCCTTCCCGCTGATGGCGCTGCCCGCGTTTATCCTGGCCGGCGCATTGATGGAGGCTGCGGGGATATCCAAACGGCTCATTAACGTGGCCGAAAGCCTGGCTGGGCCGTTCACCGGCGGGATTTCCGCTGCCACTGTGATGGCCTGCCTGTTCTTTGGTGCAATCTCCGGCTCTGGTCCTGCCACCACGGCGGCAGTCGGTATGCTGATGATCCCGGCAATGATCAACCGGGGCTATGAGAAGGGTTATGCTTCTGCGGTCACGGCGTCCTCCGGCGGTCTGGGCATCATCATCCCGCCGTCGATCCCGATGGTGATCTTTGGTATCGCAGCCCTGGGCATGGCGCCGCCGCCGGAAGCGGTTGAGAAATTCGGCACCTTCCAGTCAGTGTCGATCTCGAAACTGTTCATTGCAGGTTTCGTGCCAGCCTTCCTGATTGCCACAAGCCTTTTGATCCTGAACTTCTTCATGTCGAAGAAGCGCGGCTACAAGGGTTCTGCCGACGGGTGGTCGATCCGCAATGTCGGCTGTGAGATGTACCGCGGGTTCTGGTCGCTGATGGCGCCGCTGGTAATCCTGGGCGGTATCTACACTGGCTTCTTCACCCCGACCGAAGCGGCCATCGTGGCGATCTTCTATACCCTTGTGATTGGTGTCTTCATTTACCGCGAACTGACCTGGTCGTCGCTGTTCCAATCGCTGGAGGCCACGACCTGGCTGACAGGGCGGGTGCTGCTGATCCTGTTCACGGCGACGGTGTTCGGCCGCCTGCTGGTGGAAAACCAGATCCCGGCAATGATTGCTGACAGCATGCTGAGCTTTACTCAGAATCTCTATGTGATCTGGGCGCTGATCATCTTCTTCCTGCTTTTTGTCGGCATGTTCATGGAGACGCTGGCAACCATCCTGATCCTGGTGCCGGTGATGCTGCCGGTGGCCTATTCTGTGGGCATCGACCCGATCCACTTTGGCGTGGTGATGGTCTGCACCTTGGGCATCGGCTTCCAGACGCCGCCTTTGGGGGAGAACCTGTTCATTGCCTCTGGCATCTCGAACATCTCGATTGAGACGATTTCGCTGCGGGCCCTGCCCTTTGCGGCTGTGAACACGATTGCGATCTTCATCATCGCCTTCTTCCCGGAAATCTCGCTGTGGCTGCCGCGGCTGTTCGGCTACTGATCTGAAAGGAGACTGGCATGAAACCGATGATCACAAACATCCTGTTTGCCACCGACCTGTCGCACAACTCTACCTTGGCGCTGCGCCATGCGGCCAGCCTGGCGCATGCGACAGGAGCGGAGATCCACGTGCTGCATGTGAATGAG
This sequence comes from Leisingera sp. ANG-M6, assembly GCF_000813905.1. Lineage (NCBI taxonomy): Bacteria > Pseudomonadati > Pseudomonadota > Alphaproteobacteria > Rhodobacterales > Roseobacteraceae > Leisingera > Leisingera sp. ANG-M6. Next base: position 10,371 of record NZ_JWLG01000025.1, on the reverse strand, counting down.
CCGATCTCAGAGGATGCGCGCATCACGTTTGAGATGTTCGTGCTGAACGATGAAACCCGCAAATCCGCGGCCAAACGGCGGCATGAGATGGTCAAGCAGATGCTGGCCGAGCGGCAGGCGCGGTTCTGGGCATCTTTTGAAGGCGACGAGGCCAAGATCCGCGATCAGGTCACCTCTGTCGAGGTGACCGACGGCCACCCGGCAGAGGTGATCCTGCGCCGTTCGGTCGAGTTAGGGTGCGACCTGATCGTGCTGGGGGCCCATGACCACGGGTTCTCCCATACGTTTCTGGGCACTGTGGCCAAACGGGTGCTGCGCCGCTCCCAGATCCCGACGCTGGTGGTGCCCTACCAGAACGGCGAGGACGAGGACTGATCCTCCCCGCAGGCGGTTTCCCCTGGCCGCCTGCAAAGACCATCCCTGCAACAGGTGTCAGCCCTTTGCAGGGATGGTTCTGACGTCCGGGTGCAGGTTCTTGTACGGGAACCCGCCCAGATCACAGGGAAACACGCCCGGGGCCGCTACCGGAAAAACGGCGCTGGCTATGGGCTCGAAGTCAGCGCGGAAATGGGCAGTGCTTTTCACGCAGACCGTGCTGAAGGCTGCCGGGGCCAGCCCGATATGGGTGAAATGCGCCAAGTCGAGGCATTGGTTGCGGATGCTGGTAACAACCAGGGTGATGTCTGCGCTTGTCCCATGCAGCCGCAGCGCCGCTGCGGAACCCAGCTCCGCTACTCCGCCGCCATACATCTCACCGCTATAGCGGCAGCGGCCATCGCCAAGTGCCAGAACCTCGAACTTTGCTTCAAACGGCTGGTCGCCTTCTGCGCCTGAGCGTCCGCCAAGTGCTGTGCGGAAGATGCCGCCCTGCCCGGCTTCATGCGCCGCGGCGGCGGTTGCGGGGTCATGGAACAGTCCCATCAGAACGCCTTTTGCGCCTGCCTGTGCCAGTGCCGACAGCAGTCCGGTGGTGTCAGAGGTGCCGCCTGCGCCCGGATTGTCCTGCACATCCGCCAGCACAACCGGTTTGCCTGCGTGCGGCTGGCAGGCAATCTCTGCAGCTTGCTGCGGCGTCAGCATCGGGTGGCTGAACTGCGGTTCCAGTTCGGCAAACAGCCTGGCGATATGGTCCGCGGCTTGTGCTGCGGCGCCAGAAGTCCGGGCATAGGCCACGCATGAGGGGCGTGTGTCCGGGAAATCCGCTGCGGTGAACCCCAGAGCGATGTCTGCCAGCACCCCTGCCTGCTCCAGGGGAGGCAGCGCGGCATAAAGCTCCCGCGCAGGTGTGGCGGTGGTGTATTGCGCATGCAGCGGGATCAGGCAGTTCATCTGCCGGAATGCCTTGTGCAGCCTGTCACCCGCCAAAAGGTGCTGCAGCACCGGCACGCAGCGGGCGCCGGTTTCCGCCATGTCGAGATGCGGATAGGTACGGTAGATTGCGATGTAATCGGCCCGTTCCACCGACGCCGCAGAGATATTGGCGTGAAGGTCGAGGCTGACCACGATGGGCAGATCCGGCCCGGCCCAGGCGCGCACCCGGTCTAGCAGTTCCCCTTCGCCGTCGGGGTGGCTTTCGGTCACCATGGCGCCGTGCAGTTCCAGGAAAATGCCATCAAGCGGGCCTGCGGCGCGCAGGCCGTCCAGAATTTTGGCACAGACGGTTTCAAAGGCCTCATCGGTGACATGCGCTGACGGCTCCGCTGCGCACCACAGGATGGGGACGAGGTCCATCCCGGCCCCCGCTGCGGCCTCGGCAAAGCCTGCGATGGGCAGGTTCATGCCGCGGGTTTCGCGGATCACTTGCTCACCTTGCAGCATGGCTGGCCAGGAATCCGCCATCTCGAATTCTGCCAGCCCGGCCTTGGTGGTGCCGAAGCAATTGGTTTCATGCTGAAAGCCTGCAATGGCAATCCGCGGTTTGGCCTGCATTGTCACTGCTCCTGCGTCCAGACGGTCTGCCCGCGGCGGATGGTGCGGGTGACTGTGGTGGTCTCGATCTGGTCCGGGTCGTCCAGCGGATTGCGGTTCAGAACCGCGAAATCCGCCAGCTTGCCCGGTTCGATGGAGCCACGGGTGTTTTCCTGGAAGACTTGCCAAGCGGCGTCGATGGTCTGGGCGCGCAGGGCCGACAGGGCGCTGATCCGCTGTGCCTCACCAAGCCGCCGCCCGCTGGCGGTCAGCCGGTTCACCGCGCAATGGGCCAGGTGGATGGGTCGCGTCGGCGTTACGGAGGCGTCGTTGTGGATGGTGTAGCGCACGCCAAACCGTTCAGCGGAGGCGCAGGGGGAAATCCGCTCTGCCCGCTCCGGCCCCAGGAAGGTGTCGTAATGGCGGTCGCCCCAGAAATGCACATGCGCCGGGAAGAAGCTGACGGTGATGCCAAGCTTTGCCATCTGCTGCAATTGGTCGTCGCGCAAGGCTTGCCCGTGGATGATGGTGTGGCGGTGATCTTCGCGGGGGTTGGCCTCCAGCGCGGCGGCCACTGCATCAATGAACATCTGCGCGCCTGCGTCGCCGTTGCAGTGGCAGTGGATTTGAAAACCCAGGTCGTGCAGCTTTTGGACCTCCGCCCGGTGTTCGGCGGCATCCGCGTATGACATCCCGCAGGGGTGCGCCGGGTCCACCGGCTTGTGATAAGGCGCGCTGAGCAATGCGGTCTGCAACTGGAACGCCCCATCGGTGAACAGCTTGCGCGGGCCAAGTGTGAAATGCGGATTTCCGGGCCAGTCCAGCGCATCGGGGCCGCGGCTCAGCTCCGGCTCTAGTTCTCCGATCGGCAGCAGCATCAGGTCGTAGCCGGGATCCTGATCAGCAGGCAGCGAGGCGAAATGCTCCAGCATCTGCCGTGTGGCCCAGGCGTTCTGGGCGTAGGTGACGCCATACGCCAAGTACTCGTCGCGGCAGCTATTAAACCCGGCCCAAAACCGTTCGCGGTTGATCAGGAAATCGGTATCGCCCATTTCCCCCATAGCCGAGAGACCTTCGATCAGCCCGGTCAGCGCGAGGGTCTCCGGGTCGCGGCCGAAGCGGCCGCCAAGGGGATCGGGCGTGTCGCGGTTCACACCGTGGCGTTCCAGTGCCAGTGAGTTTGCCGCGCCGTTGTGGCCGGAGGCGTGGATCACCCAGACGGGGTGCTCAGTTGAGACACTGTCCAGCTCGGCGCGGGTCGGCATCCGGCCCTCGGCAATGGCGGTATTGTCGAACAGCACCCCCATCACCCATTCCCCGGCAGGGGTTTCGGCCGCCTTGGCCCGCAGCCGGTCCAGCGCAGTGGGGATGTCCGGACAGTCGCCGCTGGGGGCAGAAGCCAGGTTCACACGGAACAATCGGATGAACCCCGGGTCGGGGAAATGACCATGCGGGTCGATGAAGGCGGGAATCAGGGTCTGGCCCTGCAAATCCACCTCGACGGTGTCCGCAGGCATCTGCGCGCGCAGGTCTGCTTCGGCGCCTGCTGCCCGGATTTTCTCGCCTTCGGTCAGCACCGCCTGGGCGCAGGAATTGGCCGCGTCCATCGTCAGGACAACGCCGTTGAAATACAATGTGCTGGTCATGGTCTTTCAGGTGTTGAGGGGTTTCGGGCAGAGGGCCGTCAGCTCAAGGGGGCAAGGCAGCGCAGGCCGTGGCCGTTTGCGACCTCCCATTGCGGGGTTTGAATGCAGATCTCCTGGGCAAACGGGCAGCGTTCGCGGAATTCGCAGCCTTTGGGGCGGCGCAGCAGGCTGGGCGGCTCGCCTTTCAGCGCGATGCGCTCCAGCCGGGCGTCGGGGTCGGGTTCCGGGTTCGCGGACAAGAGGCAGCGGGTATAGGGATGGCGCGGCTCCTTGAAGATGGCCTCGGTGGTGCCTTCCTCGACCAGCCGGCCAAGGTACATGATGCCCATCCGGTCGGCCACATGGCGCACGACGTTCAGGTTGTGGGTGATGATCACCATCGCCAGCCCCAGCCGTTCGCGCAGGTCGTTCATCAGGTTCAGAAGCTCTCCCTGCACCGACACGTCGAGCCCCGCGGTGGGTTCATCCGCCAGAATCAGCTTCGGCTCCAGCGCCAGCGCGCGGGCCACGCCCACCCGCCGCGCCTGCCCTCCGGACAGCTGATAGGGATAGCGGTCGGCAAAATGCGCAGGCAGGTTCACCATCTCCAGCAGGCGCCTGGCCTCGGCGTCCAGATCGCGGTCCTTCATGCCCTGGATGCGATAGGGTTCGGTGATCAGGCTGCGGATCGTCAGGCGCGGCGACAGCGAGCCGACCGGGTCCTGGAACATCATTGCGATGTCCTTGCGCAGGGGGCGCATATCCCGTTCCGAGGCGCCGCGGATCTCCCGCCCTTCGAATTTGACCGAGCCTTCCTGCGCCGGGGCCAGACCAGCAATCGCGCGGATTACCGTGGTCTTGCCGGACCCGCTCTCGCCCACCAGCGCATAGGTCTCGCCCGGCTCCACGGTGAAGCTGACACCGGCGAGCACATTGACCGGGCCATAGCTGGTTTTCAGGTTTTTGACATCCAGCAGGCTCATTCTGCGGCCTCCTTGTGATTCAGCCAGCAGGCGGCGTGGTGGCCGTCTTTCAGCTGTTCGAGCGGCGGGACTTCTGCTGTGCAGCGCGGCATCGCCTGGTCGCAGCGGTCGCGGAAGATGCAGCCGCCGGGCAGGTTGGCGAGGTCCGGCACCTCTCCGGGGATCGTCGGCAGCACGCGGGCGCGTTCCTTGATGTGGCCGGGGTCGCAGTCGATCAGGCGGCGGGTGTAGGGGTGCTTGGGGTCGTGGAAGATCTCGCGCACCTCGCCGCTTTCGACCACGGCGCCCGCATACATCACAACCACCCGGTCGCAGAGTTCGGCAATGACGCCCAGATGGTGCGAGATGAACAGGATGGCGCAGTTGAACTGTTGCTGCAGTTCCTGCAGCCGCTCGATAATCTGCACCTCCAGCGTGGCATCCAGCGCCGTGGTGGGCTCATCCGCGATCAAGAGGTCCGGTTCCGACATCAGCGCCATGGCGATGGCGATGCGCTGGCGCATACCGCCGGAGAATTCGTGCGGAAACTGCGCCAGCCGCGCCTCAGGGTCAGGGATGCCCACCGCGCCGAGCATCTGCGCTGCGCGGGCGCGTTTTTCAGCCTTGGACGCTTTGGAGCGGTGCTGGATATCCAGCATCTGCTGGCCGATGGACAGAACCGGGTTGTGGGTCTGCATCGGGTCCTGAAACACGATGGAGATATCGGCGCCGCGCAAGTTCCGCATCTTGCGTTCGGGCAATTGCAGCAAGTCTTCGCCCTTGAACCGCACCGCGCCCTGACGGAACCGGGTGTTCGGCGCCGTCAATCGCAGGATCGAGGAGATCAGGGTGGACTTGCCGCAGCCCGATTCCCCGACGATGCCGACAATCTCGCCCTTGCGCACATCAAAGGAGATATCGCGCAGGGCCTTCAGATCACCGCGGGCGGTCTCATAGTCAACGCTGAGGCGGTCGATTTCCAACAAGCTTTCAGTCATCGCTGTTTCCTCAATTTCGGGTCAACCACGTCGCGCAGGGACTCGCCCAGGAAGGTGAAGCCAAGGGTTGCCAGGATGATCGGCAGCCCGCCGCCCACCACCAACCAAGGGGTTTGGCGGATCAGCGAATAGCCGTCCTTCAGCAGTGCGCCCCAGCTGGGTGTCGGCGGTTTCACCCCGAGGCCGAGGAAGGACAGCCCCGCCTCCAGCGCGATCACGGTGGGAATGTCCATCGCCGCCAGCACCGCCAGAACGCCGACGATATTGGGCAGCATGTGCACGCCCAGAATACGCTTCATGCTGGCACCCATGGAGCGTTCGGCCAGGATGAACTCGGAATTGCGCAAGGTCAGCGTCTGGGTCCGCGCCACCCGGCCATAGGTCGGGATCGAGGTCGCCATCACCACAAACACCACAGTTTGCAGGCTTGGCCCCACCAACGCGACCACCGCCAGGGCAAACATCACGGTGGGAAAGGAGCGGATGGTGTCAAAGAACAGCATCAAGAGGTTGTCGAGCCATTTCGGCCCGTAGCCAGCGATCATGCCCAGCGTCAGGCCAATGGCCATGGCGCCGAAGACAGCCGGCAGGGCAACCTGCAGCGCCACCTGGCCGCCCGCAATCACGCGGGAAAACGTGTCGCGGCCCAGCTGATCGGTGCCCAGAAGATGGGTCCATGACGGTCCCTGAAGCCGGTCCTTGATGTTCATGCCAACCGGATCGAAGGGCACGATCCAATAGGCAAAGATGGCGCAGAACACGATGGTGCCGACGATGATCAGCCCCATCAGCCCCAGCGGGTCGCGGGCGACGCCGTGGATGATCTGGCCCAGTTCGGAACGGGATTTTGCCATATCTCACGCCCTCCTTATGCTGCTGTGCGGGCGCGGGGATCGAGCCAGGCGTTAATCAGGTCGGCCAGCGCGGTGGAGACCACAAACAGGCCGGTCGAGATCAGCACCGATCCCATCACGATCGGGTAGTTGCGGGTGGTGATGCTGTCGATAACCAGCTTGCCAAGGCCGGGGCGGGCAAAGACGATTTCGGCAAAGACGGCAGAGGACAAAAGGAAACCCATGCCGACGCCGATCACCGTGACCACCGGCAGGATGGCGATGCGCAGCGCATAGACCATCACCACCCGGCGTTCATGAATGCCAAAGGCGCGGGCGGTGCGGATGTGGCTCTCGCCCATTACCTCCAGCATCGAGGCGCGCACCAGCCGGGCGATATAGCCGACCCAGCTGAGGCCGATGGCAAAGGCGGGCAGCACCAGGTGGTCAAGGCGGCCCCAGAAACCCTCGCCTGCGCCGATGGCCGGGAACCATTGCAGGTTCACCGCAAAGATCAGCAGCGATAGCAGCGCGACCACAAAGGCGGGCGCGGCAACGAAGCTCACCGAAATGGCCGCGGTAATCCTGTCGATCAGCGTATTGGGGTGCGCGGCAGCATAGGCGCCAAGCGCGATGCCCAGAGTGGCGGACCAGGCGATTGACCCCAGGATCAGCCACAGGGTGTGCGGCAGCTGTTCAAAGACAATGGCCGTCACCGAGCGGCCCGAGAACACGTCGATCCCCAGGTCGCCTTGCATCAGGTTGCCGTAGAAGATCAGCAGCTGTTTCCAGATAGGCTGGTCCAGCGCCAGTTCCGCCGTCAGCCGCGCCTGCAGCTCTGGCGTGGCGCGCGGGCCCAGCATGATCTGGACCGGATCGCCGGGCACGGCGCGGATCATCAGGAACATGACGGTGACCGCCACGATCAGGATCAGCAGTGCCAGCCCGAACCGCCGGATTGCATAAAGTAACATGGCCGCATGGCTCCCTTGTCTTCGCTGTGCGGATGAAAACGGCACGGCTGCGCCGCATATTGCAGCCGTGCCAGGTCAGGCCCGGGGGGAGGACCGGGCCTGCGGGGAGTGTCAGGCCTTGCCGAAGTAGCGCAGCAGTGCCAGCCCGTCGGGCCGCAGCGCCGGCACCACGCCAGCCGAGTGGATCACCGGCGTCGCCTCATGGGTCAGGAAGCGGTAGGCGCCGCTTTCCTCCATCAGATCCTGTGCCCGCCGGTACATCTCGTCTCGTTTGGCCTGGTCGGTCAGCTGCGAGGCCTCGGCATGGATCTTGTCGAACTCGTCGTTGCTGAACTGCTCCCAGTTCCAGTGGCCGACCTGTTCGGTGGTGAACCAGGAGGTCGCATAATACGGGTCCGGGGTCATCGAGTAGCGGTTCAGCACCAGCTGCAGATCCTCGTTGTCGGCGCTGGCCCAGAAGGCACCGGATTCCAGCACGTTGACCTCAACCGTGATGCCGATCTGCGCCAGCGTCGCCTGGATCACCTGGGCCGCGGTGGTGAAGGTGGTCTTGTTCAGCGTATCGAGCTTCAGGGTGACGTTAGTTTCACCGGATTCTGCCAATAGCTCCGCCGCCTTGGCAAAATCGGCCTGCGGTGGAACCAGCGATTGCGGGCGGTGGCCCGCCAGGCCCGGCGCGATGATGCCGGTCGAGGGCTCCACGGCACCGAAATAGGCAGCTTCCAAGACCGAGGGCACATCAATCGCGTGCTGGATCGCCTGACGCAGTTTCTTGTTCTGCAGCTTGGGGTGGTCCAGGTTCATGCCGAGCCATGCATAGTACAGCGACGGGTACTCCAGCAGCGTGCCGCCATTGGGCACACCAGCGCGGTAACGTTCGACAGAGCCCAGCGAGACACGGGTGAAATCCAGTTCCCCGGCTTCAAACGCGATTTCGGCGGTGTTCTCGTCGTCGATCGGCAGAATCTCGATGGTGTCCCAAGCGGGAGCTTCGCCCTTCCAGTTCGGGTTGCGCTTCAGCACGGTCTTTTCCTTGGGCGACCAGCTGTCGCGCAGGTAGGGGCCGGATTCCGCCAGCGGATCGGTGGTTGCCTTGCCGCCCGCGGCCTCCCAGGCCTTCTTCGACACGATGTTGCCGGTGATATAGGGCAGCGCAATGGACCACAGCGGCGCAAAGGGTTCCTTCAGCACGATGGTGCCTTCCCGCTCGCCGGTCACTTCGACGTGACTCAACGGGCCCATGTCGGGTTTGTTGGGGCTGTCGGTCGCCTCGTCCACGATTCGCTCAAAGCTGAATTTCACGTCTTCGGCGGTCATCGCGCCAAAACCGTTGGTGAATCCGATGTCGTCACGCAGCGCGAACTTGATGTGGGTCTCGTCGCCCTGCTCGATCATCGCGGCGGCATCCATCTGCCAGTCCCATTCGCGGCCCGGCTTGTACTGGATCAGCTTGTTGTAGATCGAGGCATGGATTTCCTCGTCGATCACGCCTTTGGAAAACGCCGGGTCGATGCTTTGCATGTCGCCGTAGGAGCGCACCCGCAGGGTGCCATCCTCTGCCGCCATGGCGCGGCCGCCCAGCCCCATCGGCAGCGCCGCCGCCGCCCCCAGCGCCGTGGCGCCCTTCAGAAATCCGCGGCGTCCTAGCGCCGTCTTGGTCCATTCGATCTTCATTGTGTCCTCCCTTGGATCAGATCAGCTCCGCCTGAGCTCCTCCGCCTGCAAGCACCTCTCGGGGGCAGCCCCCGGCGGGCCTTTTGCTGGTATTCGGGTTCCCCTGGCTCAGACGGCTTGGCACCAGAAGACGCCTGTTTCGCGGAACGTGGAATTGTGCAAACATGCGCGAAGCGGCGTGGTTTGCATCACAGCCGCGTCACTTTGCGAAGGGAAATGGGCGGTGTCCGAAAATTTTTCAGAAAACCTGCGTTCGCTCTGCGCCGAACACGGCAGCATTGCCCAGATCTGCCGCGAGGTTGGAATCAACCGTCAGCAGTTCAACCGCTACCTAAACGGCTCCAGCCTGCCCGCGGCTCACAACTTGCGCCGGATTGCCCGTTATTTCGACATCCCGGAGGCGCGGCTGTTTGCTCCGCAAGCGGAGTTCGAGGCACAGCTCAGCGATGCAGCGCGCTCGTCACCGCCGGGTCCAAGCGACAGTTTCCTGGAGCCGTTCCGCGGCCAGCAGCGCAATCTGAAGCGCTATCTGGGCTTTTATCATGCCTATTTCCGGACGCCCTCCTGGGGTGAGGGGATCTTCTGCTCCCTGACCCGTTTCTACGAAAAGGATGGGTTTATCCTGTCGCGCAACCTGGAAATCGCTCATGATCCAGAGCAGAGCATCCGGCAAATCTCGCGCTACGAAGGCATGGTGACCCAGCGTGGAAACCGGCTGTTCATCACCGAGCATGAGCGCGCCCATGAAGGCAGCGTGGCACAGACCATCCTGTTTTCCGCCCACCGGCAGCAGCTGAAGTACCTGCGCGGCATGACAATGGGTTTGGCCTGGCGCCCCTTCCCGCGGCCCTATGCGGCCAAGGCAATCTGGAAACGGCTGGATGAACGGGTCTCGGCACGCGAGGCGATTGCCGCCTGCGGCGTCTATCCGGTGCGGAGCACCCGGATAGACCCGACAGTGCGGAACTATCTGGCGACACCGGACAAGGAGGATTACCCGGAGATGTCCGGCAGTGTGCTGCTCTGAACAGTTCCGCCCCGCAAACGCCCCTGCGGGCCGGGCAAAACTTTTCCGGAAAAGTTTTGGCAAATTCCTTGGCCAGGGAATTTGGCCCGGGTCATCTCAGCGGTTTGTCTCTTCCAGGGCGTCCTCATCCTGCTCAGGCATTTCCTCGATCAGGCGTGTCTCCAGCAGCTGTCCGTTGCGGTAGAGCACGGGGGTGGCGACGGCGGCGATGTGGCTGTTGAACTCGCGCAGGGCCCGCAGCGTCTCCAGGTGGATGTCGGAGGTCTCGAAACTCTCCCGCCCGCCGTTTTGCAATCGGCTCAGGTGGCGCTTGCGGCTGTCATGCTCCATCCGTTTCAGCTCGGTCTTCTCCAGGCTCAAGAGCCGGGCG
>NZ_JWLG01000024.1:2500-5880 GCF_000813905.1 Leisingera sp. ANG-M6 | reverse complement strand
GGCTTGGTCGGAAACGGTGGTTGCGGGAGCAGGATTTGAACCTGCGACCTTCAGGTTATGAGCCTGACGAGCTACCTGGCTGCTCCATCCCGCGTCAGGTGTTTTTGTATCGTTTAGAGAGATGTTTGGATTTTACTAGGTTTGGCGGTGACCTACTCTCCCAGGGCTTGAGCCCAAGTACCATCGGCGCGACAGTGCTTAACTTCCGGGTTCGGGATGGGACCGGGTGTTTCACTTGTGCTGTAGCCACCAAACCAAGAAAAATCCAAATGCCAGAGGCATTTGGATTTTCTTGGTTGGCGGCAGAGAGCGTATTTACGGAGTAAATGCGCGTTGCCGCACCTAAGTTATGTCATATGACATATCCAAATGCGTCCGGCGTACAATCAACCTGTCCGTGTCAGTTAGGGATGTTTGCTTTGATTGGTTTAGTAACACTGTCTGTTACTGGATCAAATCAAGCCTATCGGGCGATTAGTACCGGTCAGCTGAACGCATTGCTGCGCTTACACCTCCGGCCTATCGGCGTGGTGGTCTTCCACGGCCCTCAGGGATACCTTGTTTTGAGGGGGGCTTCCCGCTTAGATGCCTTCAGCGGTTATCCTGTCCGATCATAGCTACCCAGCACTGCTATTGGCATAACAACTGGTCCACCAGTGGATCGTTCACCCCGGTCCTCTCGTACTAGGGGCAACTCCTCTCAAGTATCCTACACCCACGGCAGATAGGGACCGAACTGTCTCACGACGTTCTAAACCCAGCTCACGTACCTCTTTAAACGGCGAACAGCCGTACCCTTGGGACCTGCTCCAGCCCCAGGATGAGATGAGCCGACATCGAGGTGCCAAACACTGCCGTCGATATGGACTCTTGGGCAGTATCAGCCTGTTATCCCCGGCGTACCTTTTATCCGTTGAGCGATGGCCCTTCCACGCGGGACCACCGGATCACTATGGCCGACTTTCGTCTCTGCTCGACTTGTCAGTCTTGCAGTCAGGCTGGCTTCTGCCATTGCACTCAACGAGCGATTTCCGACCGCTCTGAGCCAACCTTCGCGCGCCTCCGTTACTCTTTAGGAGGCGACCGCCCCAGTCAAACTACCCGCCACGCAGGGTCCCGGATCCGGATAACGGACCGCGGTTAGACATCAAGAGTGCGAAGGGTGGTATCTCAAGGGAGGCTCCACCGGGACTTGCGTCCCGGCTTCGATGCCTACCACCTATCCTGCACATCACAATCCTGATGCCAGTGCGAAGCTGTAGTAAAGGTGCACGGGGTCTTTCCGTCTAACCGCGGGAAGCCTGCATCTTGACAGGCAATTCAATTTCGCTGAGTCGATGTTGGAGACAGCGGGGAAGTCGTTACGCCATTCGTGCAGGTCGGAACTTACCCGACAAGGAATTTCGCTACCTTAGGACCGTTATAGTTACGGCCGCCGTTTACCTGGGCTTCAATTCGGAGCTCTCACCCCTCCTTTTAACCTTCAGGCACCGGGCAGGCGTCAGACCCTATACGTCGCCTTACGGCTTCGCAGAGCCCTGTGTTTTTAATAAACAGTCGCCACCCCCTGGTTTGTGCCCCCGGATCCAAGTTGCCTTGAACCCGGGCCTCCTTCTCGCGAACTTACGGAGGTATTTTGCCGAGTTCCTTCAACATCGTTCTCTCAAGCGCCTTGGTATTCTCTACCAGTCCACCTGTGTCGGTTTAGGGTACGGTCTGATGGAGGGCTATTTCCAGGGACCAATCAGCGGCCCGCCCAATCCGATAAGGGCGAACAACCTTCATGATCCGTCACATCCTCCTGGCCTAGGAATATTAACCTAGTTCCCATCGCCTACGCCTTTCGGCCTCGGCTTAGGGGCCGGCTTACCCTGCTCAGATTAGCTTTAAGCAGGAACCCTTGGACTTTCGGCGAGAGTGTCTCTCACACTCTTTGTCGCTACTCATGTCATCATTCTCGCTAGTGATCTCTCCACCGGATGGCTCACGCCCCGGCTTCATCGAAAGCCTCTCTCCTCCAATGTATCCGAAGATACTAAGGAGGAATGAGACTATGTCACACTACGCTCTGCTACCATGCACTATGTGCATCCTCGGCTTCGGCTCATGGCTTGAGCCCCGTTACATCTTCGCCGCAAGACATCTTGATTAGACCAGTGAGCTGTTACGCTATCTTTAAAGGATGGCTGCTTCTAAGCCAACCTCCTGGTTGTTTTGGACGTCTCACCTGCTTTCCCACTTAGCCATGAATTGGGGGCCTTAGCCGGAGGTCAGGGTTGTTTCCCTCTCCACGACGGACGTTAGCATCCGCCGTGTGTCTGCCATCTAGTACTCCCGGGTATTCGGAGTTTGGTTAGGATCAGTAAGCCTGTGGGGCCCCATTACCCATCCAGTGCTCTACCCCCCGGGGTATTCGGATGACGCTCTACCTAAATAGATTTCGCAGAGAACCAGCTATCTCCGAGTTTGATTGGCCTTTCACCCCTAGGCACAGCTCATCCCGATCCTTTTCAACGGATGTGGGTTCGGTCCTCCAGTGCGTGTTACCGCACCTTCAACCTGGCCATGCCTAGATCACTCGGTTTCGGGTCTGATCCCACGAACTCATGCGCCCTATTAAGACTCGCTTTCGCTGCGCCTACACCTAACGGTTTAAGCTTGCTCGTGAGACCAAGTCGATGACCCATTATACAAAAGGTACGCTGTCAGCCCTCAAGGGGCCTCCAACTGATTGTAGGCGTTCGGTTTCAGGTACTGTTTCACTCCCCTCGCCGGGGTGCTTTTCACCTTTCCCTCACGGTACTGGTTCGCTATCGGTCAGTAAGGAGTACTTAGCCTTCGGAGGTGGTCCTCCGATCTTCGAACAGGATTTCACGTGTCCCGCCCTACTTAATACGTCCCTCAGAGCTTCCCATACGGGGCTGTCACCCGCTCTGGCTGCGTTTCCCAACGCATTCTGGTCACTCATCAGGCTCGGCTGGTCCGCGTTCGCTCGCCACTACTAACGGAGTCTCTATTGATGTCCTTTCCTCCGGGTACTTAGATGTTTCAGTTCCCCGGGTTTGCTCTTAAAGACCTATGTATTCAGTCCTTAAGTACCTGGTTCAAACCATTATTGATTACCAAAGGTAACAATAACGATCTGTCAGGTGGGTTCCCCCATTCAGAGATCTTGGGATCAAAGCCTATTCCCGGCTCCCCCAAGCTTATCGCAGGGTATCACGTCTTTCATCGCCTCTTACTGCCAAGGCATCCACCAAACGCCCTTCTCGCGCTTGATTTGATCCAGAAAAAGACAGTGTTTCATGCCACGGTGCGGAAGCTGGTAAGAAACCGCACCCTTATTCTGAACCAAAAAGCAAACTATCCCGCTCTCAATC
>NZ_JWLG01000023.1:0-10429 GCF_000813905.1 Leisingera sp. ANG-M6 | reverse complement strand
GCCCGGCTGCTGGCGCATGCGGTGCGCGACGGGCTGCTGCGGCGCACCAGGGTGAGCCATGCGCGGGTGCTGGAGCTGGCCGCCGAAGACTGACCCCCGGCCCGCACGGCATGCGCCAGCAGCCGGGCAAAGGCACAGGCCGGCGGTTTCAGGCGGGCGGGTTCAGCGGTTCAGGATGTCCCGGTGGTAGCGCCCGGTCAGCACCAGCCCCAGCGCCAGCAGCCCGAGGCTGCTGAGCAGCACAAACGGCACGCTGGCATAAGAGGCGGTATAGGTCGGGTAGAAGCCGGTGCGCATCAGCCCGGTGATATGGATCAGCGGGTTGAACCACAGGATGTCCTGGGCCAGCGGCGGCAGGTCCTCATAGATGAACAGGATGCCGGAGGCGATGAACAGCGGCCGGGTCAGGATCGACCAGGCGACCTCCCACAGCGGGAACAGCCCGCTGAGGACGCAGTTCAGGGCGCCCACCCCGAGGCCGAGAATCATCGCCAGGAACATCGCCAGCACCGCCGGCGGCAGGTCCAGCACCGCGCGGCTGTCGATGACGGCCAGCACCGCTCCGGTCAGCAGCAGGGTGACCAGGATGCCGGTCAGGCTGTTGAGCAGGAACCGGGCCAGCAGCGCATCAATCCAGGTCACCGCCGGGTAGCGCAGCAGCGGCCGCGAATAGCTGAGCGCCCGGGCCACGGTGTTGGACACGCTCTGGTAGAGATTGAACGGCAGGAAGCCGGTGGCATAGAACAGCAGGAAACTGGTGCCCAGCGACGGGTTGCGGATCACCAGCGAAAAGCCGACCGACAGGAACAGGATCGCCGCCAGCGGCTCCAGCACCGCCCAGAGGTAGCCGCCCGGGGTGCGCCCGTAGCGGGTCGACATCTCGCGCAGCATCAGCGCGGCGATGGTGCGCAGCGCGGCAAAGCTGCGGGCGCGCCCGGTGCCGGGACGCTGGGCAGGAGGGAAGGCCGGAGCGGCGGCCGAAGACGGGGCAGGGGACGGGGCCGGGGCTGCCGCGGATGTGGGTCGGGTCATGAATAGCCATTGTGAATATGCGCGCTGCAGGCGATAATATGAAAGAAAGACGAGGCAATTACAAACGGCTGCAGGCCGGGGTAAGCAGATTATGACACAGGATCGTCCGGCGGCGCAGCGCACAGCGGCCGCCCAATTCCGTTCTGGCCGCAAGGATGCGGACGGTAAAGGTGCCGGCGGCAAGGGCACTGGCGCGGCGGCAAGGCCCGGTCCTCTTGAGCCGGAGGTGAAGATCGCCCAGCAGAAGCGCCGGATCGGCCGCCTGCTGGTCCGGGCCGAGGCCGCCGAGGCGGAGCTGGAAGCGCTGCAGCAGCAGCAGCCCGCCTATCCGATTGCCCGCGCCGCCCATATGAAGCGGCGCCACTGGGGGCTGATCGCCTCTTTCGGGCTCTTGGTCCTGCTGCCGCTGGCGGCGGCGGTGTTCTACCTGTTTGCGGTGGCCGAAGACCAGTATGCCTCCACCGCCGGTTTCACCGTGCGCAGCCAGGACAGCGCCGGCGCCAATGACATCCTGGGCGGGCTGGCCAGTTTCACCGGCAACAGCACTGCCTCCGACAGCGACATCCTCTATGAATTCATCCAGAGCCAGGAGCTGGTGGCCGCAGTGGAGGCGCGCACCGGCCTCAGCGCCCATTATGCCAGCCGCTGGCCCGGCGACTGGGCCTTTGCGCTGTGGCCCGGCGCCACGCTGGAGGATCTGACCTGGTACTGGCAGCGTGTGGTGCGGATCGCCTATGACAGCGGCTCCGGCCTGACCGAGGTGCAGGTGACCGCCTATGAGCCGCAGATGGCCCAGGCCATCACCCGCGCCATCGTCGAGGAAAGCCAGATCCGCATCAATGCGCTCAACGAGCAGGCCCGCACCGATGCGATGCGCTATGCCGAGGCCGATCTGGCGGAGGCGCTGGAGCGGCTGAAAGCGGCCCGCGAGGCGCTGACCCGGTTCCGCTCCCGCACCCGCATCGTCGACCCGGCGGCGGATATCCAGGGCCGCATGGGGGTGATGAACAACCTGCAGCAGCAGCTGGCCGAGGCGCTGATTGAATACGACCTGCTGGCGGGCACGGTGGCAGAGGGCGACGTGCGGCTGGCCAAGGCGCAGCAGAAGATCGAGGTGATCCGCGACCGCATCGACATCGAGCGCCAGACCTTTGCCTCCAGCAACACCGACACCGGCGGCGTCGGCGAGGACTATCCGACGCTGATCTCCGAGTTCGAGCGGCTGACGGTGGACCGGGAGTTTGCCGAGGAGACCTACCGCGCGGCGCTGGCGGCGCTGGAGGTGGCGCGCGGCGAGGCGGCCCGCCAGAGCCGCTACCTGGCCACCTATATCAAGCCGACCCTGGCCAGCGAGGCGGAATACCCGCGCCGCTATGTGCTGAGCGGGCTCACCGGGCTGTTCCTGCTGCTGGTCTGGTCGATCGGGGGGCTGATCTATTACTCGGTCCGCGACCGCAGCTGAGGGCAGGGCGGTGATCCGGTTCGAGAACCTGACCAAGAGCTTCTGGATCAAGGGCGAGCGCAAGATTGTCATCGACAATCTGAACCTCACCCTGCCGGGGGGCAAGTCGCTGGCGCTTTTGGGCCGCAACGGCGCCGGCAAGTCGACGCTGCTGGAAATCATCGCCGGCACCCTGCGCCCCGATCACGGAAGGGTGGTCTCCGACGGCACCATCTCCTGGCCGGTGGGGCTGGCGGCCTCGTTCCACCGCGATCTGACCGGCGCCGAGAACGTCCGCTTCATCGCCCGCATCTACGGCGTCGACAGCGACGATCTGGTGGCCTTTGTCGAGGAGTTCTCCGAGCTCGGCAAATCCTTCCACATGCCGATGCGCAGCTATTCCTCCGGCATGCGCTCGCGGCTGACCTTCGGCGCCTCGATGGGGATCCGCTTTGACACCTATCTGGTCGACGAGGTGACGGCGGTGGGCGACAAGGCGTTCCGCCGCAAGAGCCAGGCGGTGTTTGCCGACCGGATGAAGCTGTCCGGCGCCATCATGGTCAACCACTCGATGAAGCAGGTGCGCCAGTTCTGCAATGCCGGCCTGGTGCTGGAGAAGGGCGAGATGCGCTATTACGAGGACCTGGAGGAAGCCATCGCCGTGCATGAGGCGATGCTGTCCTAGGGGGCAAACAGGTCCGCGGGGATCTGCCAGCCGCCGTCTGCGGCGGGGGTGATATGGCCTGCGCGCTGCATCTGCGCCAGCAGCGCCTGCCGCCGCGGGCTGCCGGCGCTGAGCCGCAGCTGCCAGAGCGCCTGGGCCAGCGACAGCGGGTTGGGCAGCAGCTGCAGGTTGGGGGTGTCGGAGCCGCAGTGGAAATCGCGCTTGGGCACCTGCCAGTTGCCGTAGTTCTCGGTCAGGTAGCGGCCGGCGTCATCCGGGCCCTGCACCTCGATGCCGGCCAGCGGATAGGATGCCAGGCCGAAGTCGGCATTGTCCCAGCGGTACTGCGAGGAGCCATGCCACAGCAGCCCGTCCTCGCGGTAGTGCAGGAAGATGTCGGCGACGGTGCCGTTGGCGTGGCGCAGCTTGTAAAGCACCGGCAGGTCGCGCCGGGCCAGGCGGCCGCTGCCATCGCGCTCCAGCCGGGTCTGGCAGGCGCTGGCAATGCAGCGGAACGGCGGGCTGCCGTGCAGCACCGCTTCCAGCCGCTCCAGATCGGTCTCCTCTGCAATCACCCCGAGGTCGATGTCGTAGTCATGCTCCAGGATCGCCTTTTCGCGCACCGCCCCCAGGAAGGTGCCGGAGAGCACAAAGGCGCGGATGCCGTTCTGCTCCAGGAGCGCCAGGGTGTCGCGCAGCGCCTGTTCGGCGCCGGGGCGGGAAAACTGCTGCTGGATCGGCGTCCCGGCGGCGGGCGGCTGGCTGGCAGGCGGCACCGGCGCGGCATCCAGCGCCCCCTGCAGGGCGGCGGCGGCGTCCTGGCGGAACAGCTGCAGGCAGCGGGGATAGTCGGGGGTGCCGAAGGCGGCGAGGGCGGCGCTGGCCGAGATCAGGCACAGCTCGCCCTGCAGCACATCCGGCGCCAGCCGGGCGGCGCGGCGGCTGAGGAAGCGGCGCAGCGCCGCCAGCTCGCGCGGGGCCAGCTCCTGGTAGAACACCGGCACCGGATCCTGCGAGATGTCGATGCCGGGCCAGCCGCGCCGCAGGTACCAGGACAGCCGCCGCATGCCGGTCAGGAACTGGTCGCCGTGCAGCCGCCGGAACATCTCGCGCGCCAGGGCCGGGGTGCCGGTCACCGCCAGGGTGGCGCCGGCCGCGGCCAGGGCGGTGCCCCAGCGGGCGGCGCGGCCATGGCTGCGGGTCAGGAACTGGCCGGGAAACAGGGTGCGGGCAAGCCGGGCAGCGGGGCGGGAAGCGGTCAGCGTCATCGGGGAGAAAGAGGTCCTGGTGGCGGTCTTCGGGGCAGGGGCAGGCGGCTGGCGGCGGGGCCGCTCCGGCTGGCTAGATAGCCTGTTCCGGAGGATTTGGATAGGGGCCTGCTGCGGGCTTGCGGCGGGCCTGTTGCAGGCCTGTTGCAGGCCTGTTGCGGGCCGGGGGAGGGGGCTGCGCGCCAGCCCGCCCGGCCGCGGCCTGCGGGCAAAGCGCGGTGGCCTTCCGCGGCGGCAATGCGTAGTATCCGGCGCGGGAAACAGCCGCGGCCCGCGCGGCGCAACAGAGCAGCCGGAATACAATGAATCAGGTCACTTTGCACATCGGCACCACCAAGACCGGGTCGACCAGCATCCAGAGCTTCATGGCCGCCAACCGGGAGCGGCTGGCGGAGCAGGGCATTCTCTATCCCCGCAGCCTGGGCGAGGTGCCCCATAACGCCATCCCGGTGTTCCTGCAGGGGCGGCAGCGGCAGACCCAGCTGCAGGAGACGCATAATATCCGCACCCAGGCGGACTACGAGAAGTTCGAGCGCCGGGTGCAGGCGGCGCTGGCGGAGGAAACCGCCGCCCATCCGGACAAGCATATCGTGATCTCCAGCGAGCATATGCATTCACGCTGCACCACGCCGGAGCATTTCGCGCGGCTGAAGACGCTGCTGGCGCCGGCCCTGGAGGGCCGCCGCCTGCGCATCGTGGTCTACCTGCGGCCGCAGATCGACCATGCGGTGGCGCTTTATTCGACCATGCTGCGGCACGGGCTGGAGGAGGATGTGGACAGTTTCCTGGCGCGCCACATGCACCCGCCCAAACGCGGCTATTTCAATTTCCGCAAGCTGCTGGAGAGGTGGGGCCGCGAGTTCGGCCCGGAGGTGCTGGAGGTGCGCGCCTTTGCCGCCGCGAAGGGGCTGCCGCATGGGGTGGTGTCGGATTTCGCCGCCCTGCTGGGGCTGGATCCGGAGGCGCCGGGCTGGGAGCAGCCGGAGCGCGAGAACACCAGCATGGGCATCTGGGCCGCCGGGGTGCTGCAGGCTCTGAACAGCGGCGAAACCGGGGTGGAGCTGCCGCCCCATGCCGATTTCCGGCTGCGCCAGTGGCTGCGCAACGAGGTGCCGCCGGGCAAGGTGCTGCCGGGCCTGGACACCGCCCGGGCGTTCCAGAAGAGCTTTGCCGGGGGCAACAAATGGGTGGCGGCGCAGTATTTCAAGGACCGCCCCGGCGCGCTGAAGGTTGACTGGACGCCGTTTGAAGCCCCGCCGCTGCAGCCGCAGCAGGATGTCAGCCCCGAGGCGCTGATCCGGCTGGCCGAAACCATGATGTATTGCGGCAAGCCCGCGCCCGAGCGCTGGGTCCGGCGCTGGTGGCGCCGCCTGTTCGGCAGCGAAGAGGAGGCGCAGGCGGCCTCCGCTCCGGCACCTTTGCCGCGTCCCGAAAGCAGCCCGTCCGGCAGCGGCTCGCCCGGCTGATGCCCGGTGCCTAGGCCAGCGGCGGCGCAAAAAACGCCGGTGCCGCCTGGCCCTTGTCCTGGCACTCCAGGAAGCCGCGCGCCGCGTCCAGCGCCTCGCGGATGGTCACATCCATGTCGAGATAGCGGTAGGTGGCCAGACGGCCCGCAAAGGTGACGCCCTGGGTCTCCTGCGCCAGCTGCACATAAGCGGCCAGCAGTTCCTTCTCCTTCACCTGGCGGATCGGGTAGTAGGGGATGTCGCCGGGCTCTGCCTGGCGCGAGAACTCGCGGTAGAGCACCGAGCCCTCATGGCTTTCCCAAGGGCTGAAATGCTTGTGCTCGGTGATGCGGGTGTAAGGAACAGCTTCCTCGCCGTAGTTCATCACCGCGCAGCCCTGGTAGTCGCCCTGATGGGTGAAGCGCTCGAAATCGAGCGTCCGGTAGCCGAGCCGGCCCAGCCTGTAGCCGAAATAGCCGTCCAGCGGCCCGGAGTAGAACACATGATCGTATTCTGCCCCCATCTCCGGGGTGAATTCAGTCTCTAACTGGAGCGAAATGCCCGGATGATCGAGGATCTTTGCGGTCATCGCGGTATAGCCGTCCTGCGGCATGCCCTGGAATTTGTGGAAGAAGTAATTGTCGTCGTAGTTGAAGCGGACCGGCAGCCGCTTCAGGATCGAGGCAGGCAGCTCGGAAGGGGGCATGCCCCATTGCTTGAGGGTGTAGCCCTTGAAAAACGCCTCATAGAGATCGCGGCCGACAAAGCGCAGCGCCTGCTCCTCGAAGGTCTGCGGATCCTCGATCGTGGTGTCGGCCTGTTCCTGCGTGATGAAGTCATGCGCCTCTTCCGGGCGCAGGGTCTTGCGGAAGAACTGGTTGATGGTGTGCAGGTTCACCGGCAGCGAGAAGACTTCCCTCGCGCCCGAGAGCCCGCGGGTGGTGGATTTCACCCGGTTCTTGTAAGGCAGGAAGGCTGCGAACCGGTTCACATAGTCCCAGACCTCGGTGTCGTCGGTGTGGAAGATATGCGGCCCGTAGACATGCACCATCACGCCGGTCTCCGCATCGCGCTCGGTGTGGCAGTTGCCGGCGATGTGGGGGCGCGCGTCGATCACGGTGGCCTGATGGCCGGCCTCGGCCAGCTGGCGGCCGATCACCGCGCCCGACAGGCCTGCGCCTACGCAAAGAATGTTCATGGCGGTTCTCCGGGTCCGGTCCGGGCGCTGCCGGCCCTTGCGGCCCTATTGTGCCGCAGGCGGCGGCGGATGTCATACGGCTGTCATGCTCTGCGGGTTAAGTGCCCCGGAAAGCCGCCGGCAGGGCGGCAGGGCACAGGAGGCGGCAGTCGGGGAACAGCAGGCATACCACGGGGTCCGCCCGCATCCGCTGCGGCCGGGGCAAAGCCGGGCGGCGGCGGGGTTATTCGGCAGCGGTGCTGAGCCCCTGCATCTTGTTGCGGATCATCGTGCTGGAGATTTCCGGCGTGCGCGGCATGTAGATGACCTGGCAGAGATCCGACAGGAAATCGAATTCGCCGGTCCAGTCATCGCCCATGGTGAAGACGTCGATATTGTGGTCCTGCACGTCCTGGCGCTTCTGCTCCCAGGTGTGCTCCGGAATCACCAGGTCCACATAGCGGATCGCCTCGAGGTCGCGCTTGCGCTCCTCCCAGGAGAATTTCGAGGTCTTGCCCTTGAGCTCGTTGAACTCGTCGGAGGACAGCGCGACGACCAGGTAATCACCCAGTTCCCGGGCCCTGCGGAGCAGGCGGATATGTCCGAAATGAAGGGTGTCAAAAGTGCCGTAAGTAATCACACGCCGCATTAATAACTCCATATTCACACGCCCCGTGCCGGAAATCTGTTTTCCGGTCCGGTCTGGCTGCAATTCCGCTTTCCCGCCGGGGCCTGACTGCTCGTGCCGGGATGCCTCTCTTAGCTGTGGAAGCGTTGATAGCCGGTTAAGCGGCCTTTGGGTAGACCCCGGATCAATTTAGCCCGCCAGCCGCGGCCGGCAGGCCGCATTCTGCCGCTGCCGGGTCTGTGCAGGCCTGTTTCCGCCCGGTCCGGAAAGGGGCCGGGACGGGGGGTCAGGCCGGCGGCAGGCGCTTGGGGGTGAAGCCGAGAATGCGGTCGAAGAAATCCTGCAGCGCCGCCTCGCAGTAGCGTTCGGCGTCGAAGTCGGCGCCGCTGATCCGGCCCTCGATGAAATGGCGCATGCCCTCGGCGACCCCGTCGACGCTGGGCGGCACCAGGTGGCCGTACTCGGTGCCCAGCACGCTGCGGGCGCCGGGGATGTCGGTGGCCAGCACCGGCTTGCCCAGGGTGAGCGCCTCCAAGAGCACCATCGGCTGGCCTTCGTAGTCGGAGCTGAGCAGGAAGCAGCTGGCGCGGGCGATCACCGGGAAGGGGTTGCTGACATGGCCTGCAAAGATCACCAGGTCCTCGACGCCGCAGTTGCGCGCCTCTTCCTTCAGTTCCTCCTCCAGCGGGCCGGTGCCCATGATCACCAGCGCCGCCTCGGTGCCTTCGGCGCGCAGCCGGGCCAGGGCCTGGATCGCCCGGTCCTTGGCTTTCTCCGGCGACAGCCGCCCGGCCATCACGAAGACCGGCTTGTCCTGCGGCAGCTGCAGCTCCAGCTCCAGCTCCCGCGGCAGCGGCGCCTGCGCCCGGGTCCGGATCTGGTCCGGGCGGATCACGTTGCGCACGGTGAGCGCCGCCTCCGGCGCGGCATAATAGGCGGTGAGATTGCCGGCATTCACCTGCCGGGTCTCATCCGAGACGCTGGCAATTGCGTCATACCATTTGTAGGTGGCAAAGACGCCGTTGAGGATCGCGAACCGCTTGTCGGCCTCCGAGCGCATGTCGTTGTGCTGGTAGATCGCATGGCGCTTGGCCGGCAGCATCGCCATCAGCAGGCTCCAGTAGCGGGCATAGCCGCTGAAATCCACTGCCGCGTCAAACTCCATGTCGCCCGCGAGCCGCCGTGCCTCGCGGCGGAAGACGGCGGTCACCGCGGCCTCATGCTCCGGGTTTTCAAAGCCGTTCAGCGTATAGAACTGCTCCACCTGGAGGTTCTCTTCCGGGCTGCGCAGCATGGCGCCGGCCCGGTGGATCAGCCGCACCCGCGGCCCGGCCCGGCGCAGGTTGGCGCGCAGCTCTTCGGATTTCTCCAGCGGCAGGCCTTCGGTCAGCACATAGATGTCGAGGTCGAACTCCTGCAGCGCCGCCAGCAGGTTCAGCATCGAGGAGGTGATGCCGTTGTTCTTCCAGCCGCCGCCGAAGAAGGCGACCCGGGGCCGCTGGCGGCTGCGCGGCGGCACCGGCCCCTTGATGGCCTCCAGCGCGCGGGCGCTGGCCTGGCCGTCCTCCAGCGGGAAGAACTGCGCCTTGGCCGCCTCAAACTGCGGCAGCGCATCGGCGCGGGTGCCATCCTGGATGGCGTCGATCACCTCGCCGGGGCGCATGCACAGCTGCGCGGGCAGATCCTCAAGGCTGGCATTGAGGCCGCGCAGCTCTTCGTATTCGGCGCGGTCGTAGACATAGAGGATCAGCTGCCGCCCGGTGGCCAGGTAGTCGAACATGATGCTGGAATAATCGCTGACCAGCACATCCGCGGCCGCCATGAAGCGGTTGGTGGACATGCCGGCGGGCACTGCCTTGGCGTTTTTGGCGCGGGTGCCGGTGAAATTGTGCATCTGGGCAAAGACGGCGTATTCTTCCGGGTCCAGCCCGTTCAGCGCCGCCAGCAGCGCCTCCAGCATCGGCGCCTTCTTGTCGGCCTTGCCCAGCTCGCCGCGCCAGGTCGGCGCCACGAAGATCAGCTTCTGGCCGTCGCTCAGCCCCAGTTCGGCGCGCAGCGCATCGCGGTCTGCGGTCAGCGTCTCATCCACCCGCGGCGCGCCGATGCAGCTGAGCCGTGCGCCGACGGCCTCCTGCACATCCGCAGCCCCCAGCAGGGCATCGGCGGTGAAGCTGTTCTGCAAGAGCACATGCGAGGCCTGCAGGAAGTTGCGCTGGCTGTTGCGGTGCACGGTCGGGCGCAGGGCGTCCTCGTGCTTGAACATCCGCTTCAGCGGCACCCCGTGCCAGGTGTTGACATAGGACTGCCCGTCGCGGCGCAGGTACCAGGTCGGCAGGGTGCTGTTGGAGATGATCGTGCCGGCGGTGGCCAGCAGCTGCGCATACTCCGCCGAGCCCGGCGCCACGAAGCGCACATTGGGGTGCTCCCGCAGCGCGTCCGGCGCCAGGCCGGGCTTTTTCAGCGACCAGACATGCTGCAGCCCCTGCTGTTCCGGATCCTCCAGCAGCGCGTCGAAGATGGCGCGCGGGCTGCAGTTCATCGAGCTGCCGTGGAAGCTTTCATAGAGCATCACCCCGGGCTGGACCGGATCGTTTTCCAGCGCCCGGATGAAATGGGTCTCCGGCGCCTTGCGGGGGGCTTCGGTCCGGGCCCGGTAAAAGGCCCCGATCCTGCGGCGCAGCCCGGCGGGCATGTAGGTGCTGGTCCAGTAGAACCGGCGGTAGGCGCTGCGCAGGAGGGGCTTCAGGGTCATGGGGGCGGATCCGGGTCAGGGG